>NZ_CP021983.2:5415000-5577845 GCF_002075285.3 Halomicronema hongdechloris C2206
TTCAGAGTTACCGTCTTTAAGGTATGGCTGCCCTGATCAAAACTGACAAACGTCGGTTTTTTAGCCAGCGGGAAGAAGAAACTCTGCTCCTGCTCATGGATCCGCACCGTGAACGATTGCAGCGTCACTTGTCCAGTCTCATCCCTATAGCCAAAGGCAATGGGCATCTTCAGATCGAACAGGCCCTTTTCCGTCCCAGTCTTGCCCTCCTGGGCCTGGGTCTGGGTCACCGTGACCTGGGCCAAACAGCTATCCTTGTCCCAGCTATAGGTCACCTTGTAGTCGGGATATCCTCCCCGAAAGACATACTGATCGAAGAGAGGGCGTAGGTTACGGCCGGTGGCCCGATCGATGGCCCGAATCAGATCCACCGTTTCTACAGTGCGGTGAGCATTGTCGCGCACAAAGGTATGAATCGCCTGTTGAAACAACTCATCGCCCAATGCCTGGTGAATCATGTGATACACGCAGGCGCCCTTTTCATAAATGTGACCGTCATAGAGCTCAATGGCTTCCCGATAGACATGGGTCACCATGGGGCGGCGATAGCGACTCTTGTCCTCGGAGACATAGCTTCGGATCTCATCAAGCCGATAATAATTGGCCTCATCTGCCCCATATTCATGCGCCGTCCACAGCACCTCGGCATAGCTGGCCATGCCCTCTTTAATCCAGGCATGGGACCAGTGGTTGATGACCAGCAAGTCTCCAAACCATTGATGCGCTAACTCATGGGCCACCAACATCTCGGAGTTGCGATTGTCTAGGGCAGCCCGCTCATCGAGGAGACAGCGATCGGTAAGGAGGGTGCAGGAGGTGTTCTCCATGCCGCCAAAGATAAAATCAGCGGCACATACCTGAGCATATTTGGGATAGGGATAGTCATAGCCAAAAACCTGACTAAAGAAGGCCAGCATCTGAGGGGTTTTGCCCAGGGTGCGTTGGGCATCGGCCTGTCGTCCCTTGTCGACATGGTAGGTAACTGGCACCGCCTGCCAGTGATCTTGAATCAGATCAAAGTTCCCTACAGCCAAGGCCATCAGGTAGGTCGGGTGAACCTGCCGTTGTACCCAGTGATAGACCTTAAAATCCCCTTCTTCTTCGGTAGCGACCAGCTCTCCATTGGCCACCGCTTGGTAGGGCTGTGGCACCTTCACCCGGATTTCTGAGGTTGATAGTTGACCCGGGTAGTCAAAGCAGGGGAACCAGTAGCGAGAGTCTTCATCTTCCCCTTGCGTCCAAACCTGCACCGGTTTATCGGGATAATGGTGATCGGGGCCAATGAAATACATGCCGCGCTGGGGGGCCTCAACCCGATAAGCAATCGTCAGGGTAACAGGCTGGTCCACCACTAGCGGAGTGGGCAAATTAATTGATAGTTCTTCTCCGTCATGATCGAAGGACCGGGCCGCGCCATCGACCGCAAGCGATTGAATCTCCAGGGCAACCGCATCTAGGGTGAGCCGATCGACGCCATTACGGATTGGATTAAGGCGAATAGAACAGGTGCCACTGCATTTTTTTTGGGCAATATCGAGGGCCAGGTCAAGGGCAATATGGTCTACCTGAGCAGGCCGATCCGGATTGTAATGGGGTCGAGCGCCAGGTAGTTCAAAGGAATTCGGCTCATTATCGGCGGCAGTATAACAGTGGATGTTCAGCATGGCGGCAAGCAGTGTGGACAACCTAGACGCAACGGGAGACCCCCGAGACAGGGACTACCCAGTAGGGCCAGGGAGAGTAAAAGACCTACCCACCAGCGTAGCGTTTTCTCGAACCGGTTAAGGAGGACTGCAGCAGGCTAATATAGCGTTAGCCGCCAATGACATACGGCACACATCGTGCTACGATCGGTGGATGAAGCCTATCGTATGGAATCCCGACAAGAACGACATCCTCAAGGCTCAGAGAGGTGTCTCCTTTGAAGATGTCGTGTTCCATATTCAGGCTGGCGACATCCTCAGTACGGTCGACCACCCGAATCAGGATCGCTATCCCGGGCAGCGGATCCATGTGATAGAAATTGAGAACTATGTGTATCTCGTCCCGTTCATTGAATCGGATGATGAAGTCTTTCTAAAGACCATCATTCCGAGCCGGAAGGCAACGAAGAAGTACAGAGGCACGAAAGATGAGTGAATTGGATCAGGAAGAGAAGGAAATCCTTGAAGCGTATGAGGCTGGGAAGCTAAAGCGCACCGAGGGCGCCGCGCAAATCCAGAAGCGTCACAGGGAGTATGCTGAGGCCATGTTCAGAAAGGATGCAAGGATCAACATTCGCCTATCGTCGAAGGACCTTCGCGGGCTACAAAAGCGCGCCCTTGCGGAAGGTATCCCGTATCAAACGTTAATTGCCAGCGTCCTTCACAAGTACGTTGAGGGTAGGCTCCGTGAGGCCGACGGCTAACAGAGTAGAACGGGTAAAGCTAGTCCACACCCCGTTGCGCCGATCCCGGGGAGAACGTCCAAGATCAAGCGCTATTACTGGCGTGAGCTGGCTTGCCGCACGATGGAAATCTATTCGGCCTGGCGTGGCGCCCTAGCCCAGCAGATCCATGAGATCGCTAATGGAGTCCAACGCGACGTCAGGGATGACCTCAGAGCGGGCCGTTAGCTGCGGACGATACTTACCTGTCTTGACCAAAATGCCTGGCATGCCCATGGCCTGGGCACCGCCGACATCGGCCTCAATGTCATCCCCGACCATAGCCACCTGATCGGAGGATAACTTCAAGTCGTTCAAGGCTAGCTTAAAGAAGGAGGGAGAGGGTTTGCCCACGATAACCGCTGAGCGATCCGTCGCGTATTCTAAGCCGGTGACGAAGGCACCGATATCGAGCGAGAGGCCCGCTTCCCACTGCCAGTACTTACCCTTATGCAGGGCCACCAGCTCGGCCCCCTGCATGATTAGTCGGAAGGCTCGATTGAGGGTGCGATAGTTCCAGGCATCTCCCATGTCGCCAAGTACAACGACGTCGGCATTCGTGTCGGAGTAGGGAAAGTCGGCGAAATCTTGTTTAGCATCATCGGACAACAGCGGATAAATTTTGGGGGAACCCAGCTGTTGCAGGTAGAGCACAGCGGCGTAGGCAGCACTGATGATTTCATGGGGCTCGATGGGTAAGCCAATGGATTTCAAGCTCTGGCTAAGGGACTGCGTCGATTCCGTGGTGTTGTTGGTGACAAAGCGATAGTTCATGGATGTGGTTTTCAGGGCCTGAATCATCTCAACGGCCCCGTCGAGAGGTCGATTGGCGACATAAAAGACACCATTGAGATCCAGCAGTAAGCCATGAACTGATGGCAGGGAGGTCATGGTGAGAGGTCCTCCATGGGTGGGATGTAATCCAATCTTGTGATTGGGATGATGGTACTCTGCTGCTAAGGAGCCTATCGAATTATTCTCGACGATACAGGCTCTCAGGTTACCAAGTGGCCGGCAATAGCGTTAGAGAGTGTCGGTACTGGTTCAGCCTCAAATGTTGTGGCGCTGCGAGCGTTTAGGGGATTATGGTTCGATGTACAAAAATCTAGCGGTTGACTAAGTTCGCTATAATCGCCTCATTGAGATTGGCATCGGCTGTCGTGATCGCCATTTATCCCGGTAGCTTTGATCCGATTACTCTGGGCCACTTAGATATCATTCAGCGGGGTAGCCGTCTGTTTGATCGGGTCGTTGTTGTGGTCTCCAGCAACCCCCACAAGGTGCCGTTGTTCTCTACGGAACAGCGGTTGCAACAGATTCGCCAATCGGTGAGTCCCCTTCCCAATGTTGAGGTAGACCAGTATGAGGGATTGACAGTTACCTACGCTAAAGCCCGTCAGGCTCAGGTGCTGTTACGGGGACTGCGAGTGCTGTCAGACTTTGAAAAAGAGTTGCAGATGGCCCACACCAATAAGACTTTGGCAGATGATCTGGAAACGGTGTTTCTAGCTACATCTACCGAGTATGGCTTCCTCAGTAGCAGTTTGGTCAAAGAGATTGCCCGGTTTGGCGGGCCTGTTGACCACCTTGTCCCCCAGCACGTTGCACTCGATATCTACCAATGCTACGCCAAGACTCCACTCCTATCGGTCCCCAACGCAACGGCGTCTCAGAAGCCGCCGCCGTCACCTCTTCCTCCCCCGAAGGGAGCCGATTAGACATTCAGGCTGCCTTGAATAAGCTGGAAGAGATGATCCTGGCGAGTCCGCGGCTACCGTTGAGTCGTCGCACCCTGGTTGATGAAGATTTGCTGCTGGATCAACTCGACTTCATTCGTATTAATTTGCCCACGGCCCTGCAAGAAGCGACGCAGGTTATCCAAGAGCGCGAGGCAATTCTGAGCGAGGCTGAGCGCTACGCAGATAATATGGTCACTGCGGCTGAACAACGGGCCGCGCAAATGCTGGATGAAACGGGTATTGTGCAGCAGGCTGAACAGACGGCCCAACAGCTCAAGACCCAGGTGCAACAAGAGTGTGACGCGTTGCGATCGCAAACCTTAGCCGAGATCGATCAAATGCGGCTGCAGGCCCAGCGGGAATGGGAAGCGATGCGGCAGCAAGCCCTAGCCGAGCAACAAACCATCCAACAAGACGCCGATACCTACGCCGAACAGGTATTGGATCAAATCGAGAACCAGCTGGCGGAAATGCTGCGGGTCATCCACAACGGTCGCCAGCAGCTACAGTCCGCTGCACCTGAGGCCTCATCACCTGCCCCCAGTAACCGGCAGCGCCCCCCCAGTGGACGCCCCGCCAACCTGCGCTCCCCTTCTCCCCCCGGTGCCGAGCGCCCCCGTCGATAACCAGGCCGTATCGCTTCCCTCCTCGGCCTATGATCAGCTATCTCAAAGGCATCCTCACCGACGTCAATTCCCTGGGAGGTCATCGCGTCCTCATTACCCTAGATGTCAACCACGTCGGCTACGACCTGCAGGTAACCGCCCGCTTACGGCCCGACTTACCCCCCATCGGTGAGCTAGTGCAGGTATTCAGTCACCTGCAGCTGCGGGAAGACCAGATGATCCTGTTCGGGTTTCCCTCGCGGGCTGAGCGGGACCTGTTCCGCCGCCTCGTCAGCGTCAGCGGCATTGGCCCCCAGATGGCCATGGCCTTACTAGATACCCTGGGGTTTCAAGAGCTGATTCAAGCGGTGGTCTCTGGCAATACTCGACTGCTGAGTCGAACCCCCGGCGTGGGAAAAAAGACCGCTGAACGCATTGTTTTAGACCTCAAGGAAACGTTAGCCGAATGGCGCCACCAGTCCGGCTTAGAACTTCCTCCTGGTGGAGGACCGATAGCCACCGTCGCCGAGGAAGTCGAAATTACCCTGCTGGCCTTAGGCTATAGCAGCGGGGAAATCGTCACTGCCCTGCAGGCTGTGGGACAACAGACCACGCTGGCTAAGACCGAGGATCCCGATGCCTGGGTCAGGGAAGCCATTGCCTGGTTGAGTCGTTAATCCAACCCCCAAAGACCTATGATATGATTAATAACTCTGGATTGGCTGAAGGAAGCATATTGGAGTATGGTGCTGCAGCAAGTACGCAAGCAGGAACTTATCTCGACCTACCAGGTACATGAGACGGACACCGGCTCGGCTGATGTCCAGGTGGCAATTCTCACCGAGCGCATTAACAGTCTCAGTACTCACTTGCAGAAAAATAAAAAAGACTACTCATCTCGCCGCGGCTTGATGAAAATGATCGGTCGTCGCAAGCGACTACTCTCCTTCATTTTTCGAGAAGATCCAGACCGCTATCGGGCCCTGATCAAAAAGCTAGGGATTCGCGGTTAGTAGCCGCCCTAGTGTCATGATTATTCTTGTCGCTCAGCACTAAATCCTATGGCTTCTGAGTCCCAACGCGATCCATTACCCTTTGAACCGAAGCGCCAGCATAAAAAGGCCGCCTCCGAGACTGGGGCTGGCCGAAAAGAATCGTCTAAATCGGCAGCTAAGGCAGAGGCTTCATCTGACCCACAAGCATCTCGGCAGGCGACAAGGATTCCGGAAGTGATTAGTCGCCGCATGCTTCGGCGTATGCTGATCTTTTCTGGGGTTCCCACTGGCTTGGGAGTTGTGGTCTTTTTCTCCTGCTACTTTCTGATCACCCACGATATCGTGGAGCTTCCCAATGTGGTGGTGCTCTTGGCGACCATGGGGTGTTTTGGCATAGGAGTGTTGGGGTTAAGCTACGGAGCCCTGTCCTCCTCTTGGGAGGAAGATCGTCTGGGAGGCTGGCTAGGCGTAGCTGAATTTGGCACTAACTTCAACCGCCTCGCCGCAGCCTGGCGAACCAATCGCGAGTCTTCGTCTCAAGACTCCTGAGCGCTAAGGCAATGTCTCAGGACTAGTACACCATGGCAGCAATATGCTCACCATTCAGAATGCTTGAAAAGCCTATCTGCTCGGAGTTTGAATTTTGAATTTTGAATTTTGAATTCCGTGCAGCGGTACTAGCTAGCAGGCCAATCGCACGTTCATCACTCACTATTGGAACGGATCTGAGGGCTCTTCTGGCTGGTTGGCGGTCATCATCTCTTTCACCTGCCGCTCCATTTGCTTTAGCAGTTGAATGATAGCTGGCAGGGTTTCATTGCGAGTGTGGGGAGTGTTGAGGCTATGGTGGCCACGGCTGCGAATCTCATTGAGCCGTATTTGCAAGTCTTGGGCAATCGTCAGCGCATCTCGGCCTAATTTGTCTATCTGCTGTTGCTGATGGAATTTCAGTGCCATTCCTCGTAGTACCTGCAGGGTGGCTTCTTCGCCATGCTTGCTAGGCATGACGCGAAATCGTAATAGCACTCGATCTTGCTGGTATAGGCGCTCGACTTCCACCTGTTTAGGCTTACTCACCGGAATCAAGGAAATATGGGTGAGTAGCTTCAGTTCATTGATAACCGCCTGAAAGACGGAGGATGGCACTGAGTTCAGCACGGACTGCAACACACCATCCTTACTCCAGAGAATGCGGCCCTCTTGAGAGCGCCGCTCAAAATAGAGGCGGCCGATCCCTTCTGCCAAGACTCGAGCCAATAGGGCTTGCATTAATTCTTTGGGCGGGAGCTGAGCTAGAGTGTCTGGGTCAGCCTGCTGATAGGTGGCGTTGAGTTGTAAATGTAACGGGGCTGACGGAGTTGCGGCAGGGGCCGACGGATCTGTTGCCTGGTCATTGTCACCGGCAGATTGGCCCGGGAGTGGCGAAGGTGTGGTGGTCTGGGGTGTGGCGACTTCGGCGGCCTTGCCATCGGATGGCGTGTCTGCTGCGGCTGGATCAGATTTAGATAGGGATGGCGTTGTAGCCGCAGCCGGAGTCTTGGCTGGCGGTTTGGCAGGAGCAGAGGCCTCTGATGGGCTGGGTTGATCCCTCTCACTCTCTAGCTGATCGGGATAGTCTACGACCAGGGTAGCCTGAGCATCGGCGGGGGAGGATTGCCCGGTAACTGCGGCCTGCTTTTTATGCTTGGCCTTAGCCATATGGCTGAGATACTTAGAGAGAATTTCTCGATGCCAATCTGAGGGAATGGCCTGGGGAATTACGGAATAGTTAATGTATGAAATTTGACGGCGCACATACTCTAGAGCCGTTTGATCGCCCGGGGACACCATCCCCAAATAGAGGCGACTGCCTTCCACTGCAATCGGCAGAACCTGATGGTACAGACAGGCTTCAAATGGCAAGATGCCATCAATTAGGGTGAAGGTCTGGGATAGATCGGTAGACTCTTGAGTTGATGAGACTCCCAAGACTTCCGCCCCAGAGAAAATAGGCTGATCCGCCTCTGAGTTGTCGGGCCGAGACGACATAGATCCAGCAGATGAAAGGGTACTAGCTCTATGCTAAGCATTCATCTTCAGGATGGCTTAGTCCGGACTATATTCTGCAATGTTTGATAGCGGTTGATGACGTTGCGGTTAAGTTAACCATTGGACTCATTGGTCCGACTGCGCCATCCCTGCGCCTCTAGGTACAATTGAGCCCATTCTGATTGCACCTGTTTAGGGGACAGATTCAATTGCTGTGCGATCGCATCGATGGACTGGCCCTGCTTAAATTGCTCGATGATCTGTCGCTGCAGGTCATTACAGGACGCCCAGAATTGCTCCCACTGGGTGGGGGTCAGCCCCAAATTATGCTCCGATGGAGAAATCTTCAGCCAGTTCAACACCAACTCCGGCTGCTCCTTCAGGGTGAAGACACGCACGGCATGATAGCTGATCTTTTCCCGCAACCGGTAGACCTGCCTGACCGGTAGATTCAAGCGCTGGGCAATCGTATCCTGAGAGCACCCCTGCAAATGCAGCTCCAGCCAGCGGGTAGCCGTATGATCCAGCTTTTGGCTAAGGTAGGTCATGAACTCCTGTTTTACCTGGGCCCGCAGGATCTGTTGCTCAGTCATGGCAGCCTGTTCCTGATAGTGGAAGAGGGCCTGCACATCCAGCAAGCTGAGAGAGGCTTCGGGATCGTCAGTGGCCACCTCATCCGAGACCAAACGCACCAATTCTCCAGTGGGCACCTGAGTCATGCCAGCCTTTTGAGACCGACGCAGATAGTTGACGAAGCGATAGACCACCAGGGGCTGATTCCGAATCGGCCGTAGACAATACTCCTCTAACGTGGCTAGGGTCAACAGGTTCCGCAACCAGGACTGACGGCTACAGCGAGCCACCCAGGTTATCTGCTGCCGCAGGTGGCGATCGCTCTGCAGCATATCTTGCAAGACCTCTTGCAATACATCTTGAACCGTGCGCTTGCGATCGCGACTGAGGGCAATCCAGGTGCGAATCTTACTGCGAATTAGAAACAGACTACTCAATCGTCGCAGTAACCGCTGATAGGCCACATCGGCACTGATGCCCCAATACCGTTGGCGCAGAATTCGGTAGCGATAGTCCAGGGCTTGTTTAACAATCGCCAGCTCGTCTGCCGCCAAATGGTTCAGCTGTTCCGGCGTTTCCCCCACCAGCCACTGAACCATACTGTCTCGAATGGCCTGTCCCTGGTCAGGACAGTCCTGTTGCAGCCGCTGCCGCCATTCCTGAATTAAATCATCCGCCGCCGTCATGAATATGAGGCTTCCCCCGTATGTAAACAGTCTGTTTGCAACTGGGTCTAGTCCAGCTCGAGAGTGACCATTGCCCTGCAACCAGCCTCTATGGCTGACTCTGGACAACGGTAAGTCTTGAACCGTCGATCGATGATGAGCTCAGCATCCCAGGGAACTGTGGGTTAACCGCGTAGGACTTATCTTAATATCCCGCTCCGGGTCTCCCCTAGTTATCTAAGGAAATGGGCGCTTCCATAGCCACCATCACCCCACGGCAGCCAATCGCTGGGCCGATGCTATAGAATCGCTAAAATGGTCTGCCTGCTTGACGTGAAGGGCACAAAGCCATCCGCATGACTGTGGGCAACCCAGGACTGTCCATTCACAAGCGTGTCCTACTTAAGCACAACTTTACAAGAATTTCACATAACCGAGCTAATTTTGGCTCTTTTAAGAAGATTCGACCAATCGTAGCAGGCCGTTCCCCTCGGTGTTCACGGTTATCAGTAGGCTATGGTCGTAGCCTATTTCTGTATTTTTACCCAATCTTCCTAATACAGAGGGTCTGGGGGTCAGTCCGGACAGTTATCAGCCAGGATTACCTCGCCCCCGCCAATTCCTTCCAGCTGGACGTAGGGCTTGCCGAGCCAGTGGCATCCTCCCTTAGTAGGCATGGCGGTTAGTTCACACCGGGCTCTAAATACCTCTTCTGTTCTCTGTCCGCTGCCTTTTCCCCGCTAACTCCACTCCGATAGTGACCATGTCTGCCTTCACCAGTACTGTCACCTCCCCGGTCGAGTATGCCTGCATCCATCCCTCGGCGTCGTGCTTGATCAAGCGGGCCATGGATATCCTAGGAGCACTCTTGGGGTTGAGCCTGTTAGTCTTAATCCTATTGCCAGTTGCGATCGCAATTAAGCTCGACAGTGCTGGTCCTGTTTTCTACTCCCAGGTCCGATACGGGTTGCAGGGCAGACCCTTCCGGATTTGGAAGTTTCGTTCCATGGTCTCCAATGCCGAGGCCCTGCGTACCCTAGTGGCCAATGAAGCTCAGGGGCATATCTTCAAGAACCAGAATGACCCCCGCATCACCCGAACCGGCCGCTGGTTGCGCCGTACTAGCCTAGACGAGTTTCCCCAGTTCTGGAATGTATTAAAGGGAGATATGAGCCTAGTGGGCACTCGTCCCCCCACTGCCGATGAAGTGGCTAACTATGCTCCCCATCACTGGCGCCGCCTGGATGTGAAGCCAGGGTTGACCGGGCAGTGGCAGGTCAATGGCCGCTCCTGCGTGACAGACTTCGAAGCCATCGTGCAGCTGGATTTAGATTATCAATCCCGCTGGAGCCCCCTATACGACTTGCACCTGATCTTGAAAACAGTTCAGGTAATTCTGAAGCGATCTGGGGCTTATTGACTGGAGCCTATTGATACGTCTCCGCAACTAGACCTAGACTTACACCGTTGCCACCGGCGGTGTCATGCCGTGACGTACCTGATGCCACTGCCAGGCGTGAGCGATGATGTCCTGTAACTCAGGGTAGCGAGGCTGCCACCCCAGACGTTGACGGGCCTTGTCGCTGCTGCCCACCAGCATGGCCGGATCCCCAGGACGGCGCTCACAGGCTATGGCTTGAATCGGGCGGCCAGTCACTTGGCGAGCGGTTTCGATCACCTGCTTGACGGAAAAGCCATTGCCATTGCCTAGATTAAAGGCGTCAGCAGCCCCTCCATGCAGCAAATAATCTAGCCCCAAGACATGGGCACTGGCCAGATCGCTCACATGAATATAGTCGCGAATGCAGGTGCCGTCTGGGGTATCGTAGTCACTGCCAAAGATAGAAATGGACTGGCGCCGGCCCAAGGCCGCCATCAGGACCAGGGGAATCAGGTGAGTTTCCGGGGTGTGGTCTTCCCCGAGTCGCCCCTGGGGATCGGCTCCGGCAGCATTGAAGTACCGGAAGCAGACTGACCGCAGCCCATAGGCAGTGCCGAAGTCGGTCAGCATCCTTTCAACCATCTGCTTGCTACTGGCATAGGGACTGATGGGGTTCTGGGGATGGTCTTCGGTAATTGGGATCTGCTGAGGAGGGCCATAGATGGCACAGGTGGAGGAAAACACCAGATGCGGCACTGAGGCCGCTGCCATGGCCTCTAACAGGGTGAGGGTGCCGGTGACGTTGTTGCGATAGTATTTGGCTGGATCCGTGACCGATTCGCCCACGGCGATGTAGGCAGCAAAATGCATCACTGCCCCGATGTTGCGGGTGGCGAATAGGTGGTCTAACAAGATGCGATCGCAGGTGTTGCCCACCACCAGCTCCGCCTGTAACGAGCGTTCCACCAACTCCGCGTGTCCGTATTCCAGGCTATCTAAAATCACCACTGGATAGCCAGCGGCTTCTAGGGCCAGAGCGGCATGGGAGCCGATATAGCCAGCCCCGCCGGTGACCAAAACTGTGGGTTTTTCCATACTCATAGACTCAATTGTCCTCAGAACCCCAGGCTCCTGGGGGCGCCATTATCCCTCCCACTCTGGCACGGGGTAGCAGCACCGACAATGACGGAGCCGTCAGGTTTGTATCTCCTTTACAGGGGAGGCCTATCCTCGGGGGCAGCTTTATGAAGTGATGCTGGGGCGGCAGCTTGCCTTCATAACTTTCTCAAACTCTTACCTTAGCCTGAGACCATAATAGACAGATGTGTCAGAAGCTGCGGGGCCGTATGAGCCAGATCAACTGCCCTGATCCCAGTGCCTTTGAGCAGGCTCAATAGGGATCGAAGATGATGTTATCGGCGTAGCGTTTAGCTGTCTCATAGTCGGCTAGACTGCGCACGGTCCAGGCAATCAGGGGCCGTCGGCCCAGACGACGGGCTAGGGTAGTGGGTAAGCTGGGTAAGGCCTTCAGGTCGTAGGCAATGAAATCGGGGGCACTGGCCCAGTTCATCAATAGGTTACTCAGCAGCACCTTTTGGATCCAAGGCAGGTCTTCTCCTGCGAAGTTACCGGCCAGTTGGCCCCGCAACAGCTGGGGCGCCTGTGTCTTGAACCAGGCCAGGGAATAGGGATTGAAGGCTTGAATGGCAACGTCGCCAGCATAGTTGGACACCTGCTTCAGCAGAGCCGTTTCTAGCGGACCCACCTTGCCCTTGTTTTTAGTCTCAATCAACACGGGCACCTGGCCTCGGATCAGAGCCAGGGCGTCCTGCAGGGAGGGAATCGTCTCGTCAGTGTCTAACAGCTTGAACTGCTTTATAGTCGCTAGCGTCTGATCTGCAATTAACCCTTGGCGCCCCGTGAGCCGCTCTAGAGTCTCGTCGTGAAAGACCGCCAGTTCGCCATCGGCCAGGGGTTGAATATCCAGTTCAATGGGATAGTTGTGGGCGATGGCAGCCCGAAAAGCCGCCAGGGAATTTTCCGGGGCGGTCTCGCTGTGGAAGCCACGATGGGCAATGGGACGCTGTCGCAGCCAATCCATAGAATCACCAGGATAAACGGGACATTGGCCATGGGGCGAGCGCCCTCCCCCACTGCGGCCTGAACGCCGCTATTGTAGCGCCCCTTCAGCACAGCCACCCATTCCGGGTCAGGGGTAGAGTCCATTCCGGGTCAGTTTGCGGACGCAGTAGCGCTTGGTAGATGCCCATGTCATTGTTTTCAAAGGCCAGGGCTGATCCGATCAGATAAATCCGCCAGAATAAGGTTTCGCGGTCCCCGACTAGATCAGTGGCCCGCTCTAACACCCGTTCCAAGTTGGCGGCCCAATGGCGCAGGGTCTTAGCATAGTGAGGGCGCCAGCCATCTACATCTACCACTTCCCAGCCATTGTCTTCGGCGGCGGTCAACGTGGTAGACAGGCGGGTCAATTCGCCGTTGGGAAAAATATAACGATTAATGAATCGTTCACCAATGCTACTGCCGTCCCATTCTCGAGTGGCGGTAATGCCGTGATTGAGAAACAGTCCCCCCGGTTTCAGACTGGCTCGGATGCGATCGAAGTAGATGGGATAGTTTTTTTTGCCCACATGCTCGATCATGCCGACGGAAACCGCTTTGTCGAAGGTGGGGGCCTGGGGCAAGTCGCGGTAGTCACGGAGCTCTATCTGCAGCCGCTCACCGAGGCCTTGGGCCTCAATCTGTTGGCGATTAAAGGCCAGTTGCTCATCGCTGAGGGTGATGCCATAACCTTGCACGCCATAGTGGGTCACGGCCCAGCGTAGTAGAGCTCCCCAGCCACAGCCCACGTCCAGTAAGGTTTCCCCGGGCTGTAGCCGTAGTTTGCGGCAGATCAGATCTAACTTGGCCATCTGGGCTTCATCTAAGCTCATCTCCGGGTGTTCGAAGTGGGCACAGGAATACACCAGGTGGGAATCTAGCCACAATCGATAGAAGGCATTGCCGACATCATAGTGGTGTTGAATCGCTTGCCGGTCTGTTTCGGAGGGGGGGGCTGATGACGGGGAAGTCTCTGGGGAGGAAGTCTCTGGCAGGGGGGGTAAGGTCAACGCTTCCAGCCAGGTTCGTAGTTGCCTAGCAGGCTGGAGCTGAAACCGCGACATCTGGCGAAATAGCAAGATTAGGGCTTCCAACTTTCCAGATATCTCAAAGAAGCCGTTGAGGTAGGCATCCGCTAGGACTAGGGGATCTCGTTTCAGCAAAATCGCTCGCAGGACGCCAGGGTGTCGAAATTGTAGGGTGAGGGAAGGAGCCGCGTCGGTTTTGGCCCCACTGACCTGCAGCTGATCGGTGTCCCAAAAGTTAATGCAATACCTCAGTGGTAGATTGATGCTGGCGAAAATATCTTGAACGGCGTCTCGAATGCCGGTAGGTACAGTAGTCGATGTCATGGTGCACCTCTGTGACAACACAGTTGTGATGACTTACCTAATGAATGATGGGGGTGACTCATTCACACGCGTAGAGTCTCTATGACACCAGAATAATTCTCCTGCTGGCCGGTGACATCCCGCCAACAGAAGAATGACGTGCGATCGCATCCTCTCTCAACCGATGTATCCTGCTGGGCTGGTTGCAGGGTCGCTGTCGCTGACTTGACCTGTGAACCCTGATATCGGTGGATTAAGAGACAAACTCAAACCTAAGAGGCGAACGGTTCGATGGCGGCGGCTGGCCCCAACAAGGACAGATAGGGATGGTGGAAAAATTCCTGGGCCGCTGCCTGGGCCTCGTCGGCCGTGATGGTGCGAATGGCCGCTTGAAATTGCTGGTCGAATTCGATGCCCAACCCCAGCACTTCATACCAGCCCAGTAACTGAGCGATCTGGGCATTGGTCTGTTTGCCCAAGGCATATTGCCCCAACAGCTTGTTTTTGGCTGCTTGCAACTCCGACTCACCCAACCTGACCGTCCCGAGTCGCTCCACCTCTTGACACAGCCCCTCTATAGCCATGGCCGTATTGTCAGGGGCAGTGCCCATGTAGGCCACAAATTGAGATTGGCCCAGGCGGGTGGGATAAAAGGCCGAGACATCATAGGCCAGGCCTCGCTTTTCTCGCAGTTCCACGAATAGGCGGCTGGAGAGGCCATTGCCCAAATAGGTATTGAGGAGCTTCAGGGTGGGATAGGCCGGATGATTGACGGCAGGGGCCGCATATCCCACCATGATGATGGATTGTTGGGTATCTTGGGCAATCAGGCGGCGTTTGGCCTGCCTCGGCAGTGTCGGAAAGGCCAAGGGAGGCAGGGGCTGGCTAGGGGGTTGCCAGTCACCAAAGGCCTGCTCAACCAGAGCCACGGCCTTATCCGGGGGAATATTGCCCGCGATCGAGACCACCATATTGTCGGGTCGAAAGTAGGTGGCGTGGGCAGTTTTCAGGTTGGTGAGGTCTAAATTGGTAATGCTGGCTTCGGTGCCAATGCCAGGCAGTGCATAGGGATGCTCGCCATACATCGCCTGCCGCAGCTGATTAAAGGCGATGGTGAAGGGTTGTTCCTGCATGGCACGAATGCTCTGCAGCGTCAGGCGCCGCTCTAGGTCGATTTCTGGCTCGGGAAACCCTGGTTGCCGTAGCAGTTGGGTAGCCAGGGCTAGCATATCGGCGAAGTCGGAAGAGACGGTCTTGAAGCTGAGGAGGCTGTAATCGGTGGAGGCATCGCTGCTGAGGCTAGCCCCGACCGATTCAACTTGCTCGGCGATATCGAAGGAAGAGAGGTTGATGGTGCCCTTGGTCAGTAAAGCCATTAGCAGGCTGAACAGGCCGGCATCAGCGGCTGACTCGCGACAGCTGCCTACCCGAACAAAAATGCGGGCGGAGACAATGTCGGCCACTGAATTCTCAATGGCCAGCACGACTAAGCCATTATCTAAGACGGTGCGACGGAGGGTAGGGGTGGGTACAACAGAGGAGGAAGTCACAGACCTGGCTTGATTAAGTAAGTATGACAAAGGAGATCAACAAATATCAAAGCAGACCATGGCGTCAAGCGGGTAACAGCACGGTAGCCGCGTAGTTATACGTAGAGAGATAATGCCGGGCTAGGCGCTGCAAATCAGGCGCTTGCAGAGTCTGAATCGTCGGGATGTAGGCCATGCACTGCTCTGATTGGGCCACGGTGTTATAGTAGCCGTACAATCCCGCTAGTTGGCCAGGGGTTTCGGTGGAAAAGGCATAATCATTACAAATGAGTCGCTTGGCCCGTTGCAACTCAGCCGCCGAAGGGGGATGGTCGGTTAGGGCGGCGATGCGATCGCAGACAATGGCTTCCACCCGGTCAAGATGCTTAGCCTCCAGCCAGGCTTGCACCGTGAATAGACTGCAGTCTTTTTGCAGCGAAAAACTGGCCCCAATATCTAGCACGAGCTGTCGTTCTTCTCGCAATTCCCGTACCAATCGGGAGGTACGGCCCTCGGCCAAGATTACAGCCAGCAAATCCAAACCAAAGGCATCGGCCAATTGCTCGACCCCTGGACCCATCCAGGCCAACAGCAGCCGGGCATGCTCTAGCCGCGGGAGCCGCAACACCTCCCGGCGAATCCCTTGAATGGCGGGTGCCACGACGGATTCAACAGGCGGACAATGAGTCGGGGTAGCAAAGGCCCGAAAGGCATGTTTGACCATTTCCAGGGTGGGAGCCAGGGACACACCACCGGTAATCACCACCGTCATATTGTCAGGCTGATAATGGGCCTGGTGAAAACAGCGCATTTCCTCTGGGGAGCGCTGATTGAGGATATCGGCAGTCCCCAGCACCGGACGACCATAGGGATGGCCCTGATAGACCAGACTAGCCATGGCTTGAAACCCTAACCAATCAGGATCGTCTTGGGCTTGGCGAATTTCTTCTAAAACCACCTGACGCTCCCGCACAAACTCATCGGCGGGAATGGTGGCATGGAGTAGCAAATCTGCCAGGCAAGGCAATGTATCAGGCAAGCCATCGGCAGCAATGGTAAGAAAGAAATGGGCATAGTCGTGGCTGGTGGCCGCATTAGTCATGCCTCCCCGGGTTTCGATGGCGGCATCAAAGGTACCGGGGGGCAACTGATCAGTGCCCTTGAAGATCATATGCTCGAGAAAATGGGCCATGCCAGACCAGGCAGTTGGCTCATTGGTGGCACCAGCCCGCACCCACACATCAGCCACCACCACCGGGGTCGCTGGGATTTCTTGATGAACGACCGTCAGACCATTATCGAGTCGAACAACGTTAGCGGGAAAAACTGCAGTCTGCAAACACCTTGACCCTGTGATTACTAGCAATGGGGAATGTCAGCATCTTACCGAACTGTGACGACTAAGCATCGCCGCCCCAGCCTGAATTCTGCTGCCTTGACCACCAATCTTAAAGGGTTTTAGCAGGTCTGTGTAGGCCAGACTACATGATTTCATCCCGAAGCATACTGACATGGCGGTGATCCGACCAAAATTATCCTGTGGCAGAGACCATCTCCAGGCCTTGGAGACACCTGAGATCAAAAATCGTGGCTCAAAATCGCTGCACCACGGCGATAGATCTCCCGGGCATACTCGGTCCACTCTCCCTGGCCCCAGTAGCGGAAACAGCTGGTTTGCAATAGCAGGTGATGCAACAGGGCCTGCAAGTAATGAGGCTGACGGCAGTTAGCATCGCTGGGGTGGCCTACGATCTGGTGGAATTGGGCGCTGAGGTCTTGCATGGGGGCAAGCACATTCTCGTAGCCACTGACCCAACTGCGATCGTCGGTCCAGGAGGCCCCCTCCATGGAGAAACCAGGATCTTCCTGTCGCAGCTGATCGATGGCTGCGGTTACAGCCTGGCGTCCGGCCCCTGGGCTGACCCGTTGCCAGAGGCGGTGGTGCCCTCGAGCTTGGCAAGGGAGAAAGTCTGCAGCCGTGATCCCTGCCTCAGCCAGAAGCTCCAGGTACTCGCTGCCATTGAGACCCACCACCTGGGAACTCCCCTGGCGGATCTCGTGCCAGGTGCGCTTGAAGGCACTGGGAAATTCGTTCATCATGACGCCGCCGTTTTCGCCGTCGCTGATTTGGCTGACCAGAGGGGGAACGGTGGTGCCGCCCAGCGGCTGCGGGCTAAGGCTGCGGGCTTCGCCGTAGGGTTGCATCTGACCCACTAGCTTCGTGTCGGAGCCCTGGGTCTTGATCAACACTGGCAGCCTTGCCGTGGCCCCCTCGCTGTTGTGGGCCACTAGGTGGTGGGGCAAGTGGGGGGTGGCGATGGGCTCTCCGTCGGGGGTCTCAATGGTGTGCTCTTGCACCAATAGCCAGCGATAACCACAGGACTGCAGGGCCGTAATGAAGGCGTAGAGGGTATCGGGATGATTGGGTAAGTGCATCTCGGGGGGGGAAAAGCCCCGCACCCGCGAGAGGGCGTCTAGGCCAAACAGGGTGGCAAAATGATGCTGCCAGGCTCGAATATGCAAGCGAAGGTCGGGGATCGGGGTGGAGGGAATGACGGCGTGGCCCCAGCAGGTGCCCAGCCATTCGACGTAGGGCTGATAGGTGCGATCGCAGGTAATCTGCCGCAGCTTGGTCAAAATATCCTGGCGGCCCATCTGCTGCAGCCCCCAGAGCAAGGTGCCGGAATAGTCCAGCATGATGCGAGGATTGCAACCCTGCTCCACCAATTCTGGAATGAAATCGCCCATGCGGGCATAACAGTAAGCAAAGGGACCGGCGTTGTGGTTATCCCCCTCGTAGGGGTGCTCGAACATGTATTGCAGATTATTGATCAACTCTCCCTGCACCCCTGCCGGGATCGTCGGTTGATGCATATGCAGGGCAATGGCAAAGCCAGCCGAGAGCTGCGATAGGTCTAAATTGGTGCGGGGCAGAAATACTGGCCCATCGGTGCTAGTGGCCGCAGCAATCTCTGCTTCCCAGCCCCACAGCACTGGTAGACCCTCAATCAAATCGGGTAGATCGGGTTGAGACACAGAGGCAACAGCTGACATGGTGAAGCGAGGATAATGGAGGTCTTTGCGAACACTATTACTTTACCGTTAGTGGGGAAGTGAAGAGTGAAAAGTGAAGAGTGTAGGGCGTTGGCGTAGCCTGCCCGGAGGGCTTAGCCCGTGCGAAGCAGAGTGAAGAGTGATTACTCGTCACTTGCTACTCATTACTCGTTACTGACTACTCAATCCCCCATCCCCTCATCCCTCACCAACCCACCCACGCCTCAATAGGGCATCTGACTGATATAGCTGCCATTGGTCAGGGCTTTATCCAAGTGCCAGGCGGCACTAATCAACGACAGGTGGGTAAAGGCCTGGGGATAGTTACCGAGGGCTTCGCCACTGGAGCCAATCTCTTCGGCGTAGAGGCCCAAATGGTTGGCATAGCCCAGCATACCTTCAAACATGAGCCGGGCGTCTTCTAGCTTCTTGGGATCGGCCAGTCCCGCTTCGGTGAGGGCTTCGACTAGCCAAAAGGTGCAGAGGTTAAAGGTGCCCTCTTGGCCCTGTAGGCCATCCGGTAGCTCCTCTGGGTTGTATCGATAGACCAGACTATTGGCCACTAATCCTCCTTGCTGGGGTGGGCAGAGGATGGCATCCAGGGTCTTGAGTATGCGGGGATCGGTAGGGGATACGAACAGCATCAGGGAGGCCATCAGGTTGCTGGCATCGAGGGATTGGCTGCCGTAGTACTGCACAAAGGCCTGGCGATTTTGATCCCAGCCCTGTTCCATGATGTCTTCGTAGATGCGATCGCGCACGGCTAGCCAGCGCTGGCGATCGGCTGGAAACGAGCGCTTATTGGAGAGCCGCAAAGCCCGGTCCAGAGCCACCCAGCACATCAATTTAGAGTAGACAAAATGCTGCTGACCACTGCGAAACTCCCAAATGCCCTCATCTGGCTTATGCCAGTGATCACATACCCAGTCCACCAATCGCCGCAGATGAATCCACAGATCGTAGGAAATGGGCATGCCATATTTGTCATAGAGATAGACCGCCTGCATCAACTCGCCATAGATATCCAGCTGTAATTGGGCGTAGGCGGCATTGCCAATCCGTATCGGCCGCGACCCTCGATAACCATCTAAATGATGCAGGGTTTCCTCCGGTAATTTATGGCGACCATCGATGCCATACATAATCTGCAGCGACCCATCGGGATTCAGTTCGCGACAGCGCTGCTCGATCCAGTTCATGAACTGGGCTGCTTCCTCAGTGAACCCGATCCGCAGCAGACCATAGAGGGTGAAGGCGGCATCGCGAATCCAAGTGTAGCGATAGTCCCAGTTACGCTCACCGCCGATTCCTTCTGGCAGGCCACAGGTGGCCGCTGCAACGATGGCCCCGGTGGGCTCAAAGGTCAATAACTTCAGGGTCAGAGCCGAGCGCTCCACCATTTCCCGCCAGCGGCCTCGGTAGGTGCACTGAGATAGCCACTGCCGCCAGTAATGCACCGTATGTTTGAATAAGTCCGTTGCTTTAGCCGGGGGAATCGGCAGGCCACACCCCGCTCCAGCTTCGATGCCCTGCAGCACAAACACTGCAATCTCGCCCTGGCTGAGGGCAAACTCGCCCCACACCCCTTTGCCCTTTTCCTGCAGGGGCACATCTGTTGCGAGGCCCAGACTCATCTGATCGGAGTAGAAGCACACTCCCTTCGGGGTCAGGGTGGTGTCATGGGTATCCCGGGCATAGTTAAAAGCTGGACAGCACTCCACCTCAAATTGCATCGTCCCGCGCACTACCCGCACCTCCCGAATTAAGCAGTGGTAGCCAATCTCTTCAGAGGATAGGCCCACCGGCATGAAGTCAATGATTTCGCCAACTCCCTCAGAGGTCAAAAAGCGAGTGATCAAGACATTGGTTGCCGGCCAATACAGCTGGCGATGTTTCACCTGAGAAGTCGGGCTTGACGCCAGAGACGGCGAAATCTTGAAACAGCCTCCCTTCTGGTCATCCAAGATGGCCGCAAATACGCTGGGGGAATCGTGATTGGGAAAACACAGCCAGTCGATAGAGCCATTCAGCCCTACCAGAGCTGTGGTATACATGTTGCCGATGATGCCGTAATGCTCGATGGGCTGATAAGCCATAGTCAATGTCCGGGGTCCCTACCGATTTAGTGGTCTGTGGGCAACGGCAGGGAGATATCTAGTTCATCTTCCAGCCAGTTGATCACCTGTTGCCGCTCGCCACAGGTCAGATAAAACCTGCCGGTACTACGTAGGCGATCATTAATATCTTCCATATCGGCCAGGGTAAATAAGCCGACTGTCGTAGCGATAGAGCACAGAATATCGTCTTGTCCTTGCTGATCTAGTTGGCCGTAGCGATAGCGGGCAATCTGTTTGCCGAGGCGATCGAAGTCATAGTGTTCAGGGGCCAGTCGTCGCTTGCGATCGACGGGAATGGCTTCCCCGGCCGTCATCTTGGCAAAGTCGGTGTCTAGGATGTTGAGATGGACAATGTTGGGCTGTTGAGTCACGGGCACACGGTCCTTACAGCGTTACAGCGTAAAGTTGCACTTTACCCAACCGGGTTAGGCAACACCAAGGAGGCACTGAAGACTGAGAGTAATAATGACGTCGACACTATGGAGCAGGCACTTACCCTGGACTATCTTAATCAGAGGTGCTGCATCAGAGGTGCTGCTGAATTCGATTTGTCTGGGCTAGCCCAAGTCCAACGCGGAATGCGGTTGCCTTTTCCAAGTAACGCTTCGGGGCTGGACTCGGACACGGCTTAACTGTCCAGATAACCACTCTCGTTGGGGTAAGAGTACAGTTTCTAGTCCCTTCAGAATAAGGGGAACCCATGGGGCTTGCTTGGGGATACAGCAATTCTTTAGCAACCGCACCCTATCTATCGGTACCGCTTAACAAAGTGTCTAACCTGGCCAAATCAGTCAGGCACGGGAATGCCATAACAGGAAAACAGGTATCTGCAGGGGTAATTCCGATGAAACGGGTAGCAGTGCTACTGACCATGGTAGCGATTCTAGGGGGCTGGCTCCAGGGGTCTCAGGATTGCACCGGGTGGGCCTGGGCGGCTAGTCTCCGCCAGTTTGGCCAGGACGGCTATGACGGGCGGGATGGTCGCGATGGTCGTGATGGCCAAGATGGCACAGATACTAGCATTACACTGGATGGGACGCCGCAGCGATTGGCGTTGGCTGGGACAGATGGCGGTGATGGTGAACCGGGGGAGCGGGGGCAATGGCCGGAGTGTCGCTATCAGCCACGGCGTGTGCCCTATGATTTGCAGGCCGCTGATGGCGGTGATGGCGGCGGCGGCGGTGATGGCGGCGATGGCGGTGACGGCGGTGATGTGCTGCTGTATTACCGCCAGGCTGATGATCTGCGTCAGGTGTATATCGATGCCGGTGGAGGGCGTGGCGGTCGCGGTGGACGCGGGGCTCCAGGAACGCCGGGGTGCCGCTGTGAAGTGCGACGCTGGCGCTTGCAAGTGTGCCAAGAGGACAATTGCCAAGAAGAGGAGTATCGCTGTTATGACGGTCGGCGTGGGCACCATGGCCGGGATGGTCGAGAGGGTGAAACGGGTAGACGGGGACAAGTGTCCTTGGTAGCCAGTGGTACATCCCTGTTGCCGGAGCGACCAGAACAGACGGCGTCGTTTCCAGCGTTGGCAGCCCAGTCGATACTCCTCTCCCAAAACCGTTGGGACTATCGTCAAGGTGCGATCGCACGTTTAGCCCCCGGCTCAGACGTCACCGATGAGTATCGAGAGTATGTTGGCCGCATTGAGGGCCAAGCCCGACTAGACTGGCAAGCCCCTCGTCCTCTGGCCGGCCTCTGGTCGGAGACCATCCAGCTCAGCCTGCAGGAGAATGGCCGGGTTCAGTTCGCCTTCCCAGAGGATCTGTGGGTCACTGGCAGCAGCGACTTCCAAAATGGAGTCACCACCTACACCGTCACTAGCTTAGTCGCCGCCCAAGACGCCATTCGCCTAGCCTGGGGAGGCCTGGATGGCCATGGTCGCTCTCTGCAGGCCACCGTGATTGATCTGGCTCGCCTCTCAGACCAAGTCAATACTGAATTTCAGCTCACCCTACGCGCCAGTGATGATGCTCCCCATAGCGATCGCCGCCGCCGTTACCAGACGCACTTCGATGGCACCATCCCCACCGATCTGATCCAGCGGGATCACAACCGCTTCATCCTCGACCTCGGTCGCCTGCCCCTGAGCATCAGTCATCTCAATCGCGGCACCTACGCCCAGATCGAGCTCACCGTCATCCGCTCCCTCGGCAGCCATCGGGCCGAGCAGACCTTGAGGTGGCAGGGGAGGCTGTAGAGTGGCGAGGAGCTGTTCTCCCTTTTCCCCAACTCCCCATCTCCGCTCTCCGCTCTCCGTCCTCCCTTTACTCCTCTTCCTCCGCCATCAGTGGTCGTCGATCCACGGCTGGATTGGGTTGGCCATTGGGCATGAGATAGCCTAGGTCGATGAGAAATTGACGCAGGGCCTTGGGAAAGTCGGGATGGCGGCCAATGGGTTCGCCGTCGTCGTAGATATCTAAGCCCCACTCATCTTGGCGATCGTAGTGCACCTGCATAAACTCCCAGGCCTGTTCAAACTCCCCGAGGCGAATCTTCTGGGCCACGTAACCTGCTAGAACAGCGTTGACTTCGCCATCGTGGTCCTGAGCTCGCAGCAAGGCCTGATACATCTGCCAGGCATGGCCGCGTAGGTAGTCGCGAAACTGAGCCGTCGTATCGATGAAGCGCCCCGACTGAAAGGTCATGATTACCGTGGGCGGGAAGGAGCCGGCATAGGAGCCAAAGGCATAGAGAAAGGCGTTGTCGGTAGTGATAAATTCACTGTGGCCATCTTGGTTAAGATCGCGAAAGCGGCCGCCGCCATCTAGGGGGGCAAAGGGAATCTCGATGAAGGTATCTCCCCGCAGGCCATAGGTGGTAATCATCATGCAACAGTGAGCACCACCGCTGTAATACTCAGTAATTACCTCTGCGGTGCCGTCACTATCGAGGTCTTGCAATTCCACACTGCTACCGAAGTAGGCCATGGCAGAGTCTTCTAGCTGCAGGCGATCGCGGTAGTAAATGCGATAGCGGAAGTTGTCTTCTTCTGGGGGCGGCCCATCGAAGCCAAAGGGCTGATAGCTAACGTCTACCCGCACTGAACCAGCGGTTAGCTCCCGGTTTTCGAGCCACTCAGCACCTGGTCCGATCTCTAGGCGAGTCTGGGCAACTGCTGGTGTTGCCAACATGGCCAGCCCCAACCCGGCCAGCAACCATGACAAACGCATTTTTAGACTCCGGATGAATTGCTAGGAACCCTATGGACAGGTTTCTATGTACAACGATGGCAGCTATCAGCCGCTACTGTAGTAGTAATCGTGTTGTCGTCATCTTGTCGTCATCGGAGTGCAGTTCCTCCTCTGCTTCCAAGCATGCTCTATCTCAAGCACCTAACCTATCATCCAGCTGCTAGCACCACAGCTATCTTGCGAGACATTTCTTTGCAGTTGGGGCCCCAAGAGATGGGGCTAATCATCGGCCCCAGTGGTTCTGGTAAGACTTCACTGTTAGAGCTATTGGCGGGGCTGGCTCAACCGACGGCCGGGCAAATTTGCTGGCGGCAGCAAGTCCTCGATACAGAGGCACTGCAGCAGTTGGCTGGCCTGGTATTTCAGTTTCCGGAGCGGCACTTCTGCGGTCGCACAGTCTTGGACGAACTGCGGTTAGGGCATCCTGAAATCCCTGCGGAGCGTATCCACCAAGCCCTAGAGGCGGTGGGATTGAGCCATGTCCCCTTGACCGCTGCCCCCCATGCCCTTAGTGGCGGACAGCAGCGGCGCTTAGCTCTGGCAGTGCAGTTGATCCGCCAGCCTTACCTATTGCTGCTGGATGAACCGACTGCTGGCTTAGACTGGTCTACCCGCCGCCAGGTGGTTTCGTTGCTGAGTCAGCTCAAGCGTCAGTGGAGTTTGTTGGTAGTCTCCCATGATTCCGAGGATCTGGTCACATTGGCGGATCGGTGCTGGGGGATTCATCAGGGGCAACTGCAGGAGCAACCTCGATTTCCGATGGTGCAGGCGGCGTCTTGACGACGAGGTATGATGCCCCAGACTGCGCATTGCTCCCCTCTGTTCCATGGCCTCTATCTCTCGATTACCGGAGTATTCGGATCGCTGGCGGCATTCTCTGCATTGGCAGCCCGATGCTTACCAACAGGCTAGTTTTCAGGCTCTCTATGAGGCGATTCTGGAGGGTAACCGGCAGCTCAATCTGACTCGCTTGACGGCTGCCGATGATTTCTGGGAGAAGCATGTATGGGATTCCCTCAGTGGTGTGGTGCCCTGGCTGGGGCAGGAGCCAACGGTACAGGAACTGGCCCTGGCTCCTGGTCACCGGGTCATCGATATTGGCACCGGGGCCGGGTTTCCGGGGTTGCCGGTTGCGATCGCATGTCCTACCTGGCCCATCACCCTGTTAGACTCTACCCGCAAGAAAATCGCCTGGCTAGCGGGTGTTAGCCAGGACCTAGGCCTGACCAACGTCACCACCATCACCGAGCGAGCCGAAACCTTGGGGCATCACCCCGATCATCGTCAAGCCTACGATTTGGCCCTAGTGCGAGCTGTAGGGTCAGTTGCCACCTGTGCCGAATATGCCCTGCCCTTATTAGCTCAGGGAGGGGTAGCCGTCCTCTATCGTGGCCAGTGGACCGTTGCAGAACAGGAACAGCTTCAAACCGTAGCCACCAGGCTGGGAGGCCACCTGATTCAGCTACGGCCATGGCGCACCCCCCTGAGCCACAGTGTGCGTCACTGCGTCTACCTACTCAAAGACAGGGACACTCCCCATACTTATCCTCGGGCCGTTGGCCTACCCGCTAAATTTCCCTTGGCTAGCCCCGATTCTTGATGGTCATCACCTGCACAATCTTCAGGGCGGTGTCTCCCGAAATCTCTAAGATATGATGTAAGTCGTCTAGAAAGGCTTGTTCCTGCTCGGTTACGGCGCCATCCGACAAGATTAAATCCGTTGCCATGGCAAAGGCCGTCTCGCGTAGATTTTGGGGCAGCGATGCCTTGGCTAGATTGACTAACGGCCCAGGACCCTGGCGCTTTAGCATAGCTAAAAGCTTGTCAAAGGTGCGATGGAGAACATCGTTGGAATAGGTGCGAAAGAGTTGCATGCGGGACAGCATGACAGTCATGTTCCGTCCTTCTTGCTCCGATAGATAACCATCCGCGGCAATGGCCACTAAACACACGGCTGCGAAGGCTTCCGCTGCGCTCAGGCTGCCATCGGTCATCTGATTCGCTGTTTTGAATACGCCATCAAATAGCCCCATTACCCGCCCCCAATCTGATCCCAATGCTGACGTCTGAGTCAAAGGAGCCCTGTCAAGGTCTCTTATCGACGCCATGACCTGACTCTTCAATAGTATCGTTCCCCTTCCGGTCTGGATTGGAACAGTGATGCACTGAAACTGGCAAGACCCGACTCGTGTCGCTGAGCAGGGGTCAGTGGCGCTGGAGAAAGCGCTCTAAATCTTTGAAGGTGCCGGCATAGGTCAAAATCGGGGTATCGTATCCCTTCATGGTGACGGTGTAGCGCTGGAAGAGATTGTCGGTGGTTCCCAATTCCTCTAGACAGTCGTAGGTTGTGGCGCCAATGGCAATGTCCAACCCTAATTGCTTGGTGGAGGATTCAAACCGGAAGGCAGCATTTACGGTATCGCCGAGGGCGGTATAGTCAGGGCGGTCTCCCGAACCAGTGTTCCCGACCATGGCATAGCCTGTATTTAATCCAGCCCCAATCCGCAGGGAGAAGGGCAGGGGGAATTCCTCGTGGAGTTGACTAGTCATCTTCGCCAGGGCGTTGATGGCTCGGATAATCCGCAGAATTTCTGTGGGTTCAACCCCTTGCGGTCCGTGAATCCAGACTGCCATCACCGCATCACCGATGTATTTATCAACCCCGCTGCCATATTCGCCGATGATTTCTCCAGCCCGGCGAAACCAGGTGCCGATGGTCTCAGATAGCACCGTTTCGTCCAATTGCCGGGTCATGACCGTGAAGTCTCGAATATCTACCACCATCACCGAGATCAACCGCCGCACATTCAGCATGGCCGTCGCGGTGAAGTCTTGGGAATCGGTAGGCGTGGGCGTGGCAGCAGTGGCAATATCTGGGTGCGGACAATAGAAATGAAGATTAGTCTGGCCAAAGGTGAGTAGATCGCCGTTGTGCAGGGTGACGGGGACGCTGACACGACGGCCATTGACGAAGGAGCCGTTGCGGCTACCCAGATCAATCAGATAGAATTCCCCATTTTCCATGGACTGCAGCATGGCATGGTTGCGAGAGATCCATTGGTCAGGCAGGACAAAATTGTTGTCATCACTCCTACCTATGGTCCAGCAGTTGCTGCCCAATAACGGCAAGTGACGATTGCCTGACTCGGTCTGCAGTATCAAATAAGGTTCAGATTGCGCAGTCACCTTAATAACCACTGTGCTAAACGAGGGGCAATCGAGTTGGGTACGAACTAAATGGGCAATGCTTGAGAAACAACAAGCACCCTACCTTATCATTCCTTTCCTTCCAAGATACTGTACCGCTCCCTGCGATCATGGCAAGGTAAGGCAGTCAGATCTCGAAGACCAGCTGGTTGTGGCCACCGTCATCCAGCGTTGCGTGGTGGTGAGTCCGTCCACCATTGTTGCCTGATAGGCAGCACCTAGGCAGCTAAAGCGGTTAGGAAAAACAGTCCGTCCACCAGTAAAGTACTCAACACCGCCCCTGAGAAGGTCCACCAGTGCAGCCGCCTGGAGTAAAGCAGCGGGCCGACGGTCAAGAGTAACAGACAGAAAATCAACTCAATGGCGCTCAGCAGGGCCGGGCCGGTGCAAAGATGGGCCACGGCTTCCTGGAGAACCGCTGGCACAAAACTTTGATCGACGGCCATCAATTGACGCCAGTAGGGAATGAGGTCATTCCAATAGAGGTAAAGGTCGGTGATGGCTGTGCCCAACAGGGAGCCGAGGTAAAAATAACTGCCAATGGATCCCCAACCTAGGGCCAGACAAATACCCACCACCGGCAGTCCAATCGCCTCAATGGGCAGATGCACAAGGGGTTCCCAGCGAAACCATCCCCAGTAGATCGACCCCGCCAACCAGGTCCAGCTAAATCCGACTAACAGGTCTCCCCACAGATAGGTGGCCGGACGGGCCATGAGGGATAGCCCTGCCATTAACCAGGCGCCGGTGAGACTGAGACTGAGCCAGGGCAGCGATCGCACCAACGGGGCCTGAAAGAAGACTGGCACCACCACCAATGTGATGGCCATGGCCATCAGGCGCCAGCGCAGGAACCCCAATCGCCGCAGCTGTGTCAGGGGTAGCAGATACTCCGATTTGGGGGTGGTTGTAGGGCTGTAAGAAGACAAGGGATGATTAGATGCCGAGGTTAACCAATGTAAACATAACATGCCCTCCCGGGGCAGGCAGGCGGTCCGAGAGTCGCCATCAACTGCGGGCCATAGCGCCCAATTCTCTCTGTGAAGTGTTTGCAAATGGCTGCGATCGCATCTCAGCCTCCCCAATCAAGTCCCGTACAATCAAAGCTGGTCAATGCCCTGCCTACTCCATCGCCCCTAACGTATTCATTTGCCCATGTTGACCTTAACTGCCGACTGGTTGAGCGCTGTAGGGCTGCTGTTGGCCCAGGCTGAGTCGACTGCCCTGAAAGACAATATGTCCCTGATGCAGGCCATTCTCATCGGGATTGTGCAAGGGCTGACAGAGTTTTTGCCCATTAGTAGTACGGCCCATGTCAAGGTCGTGCCGGTGGCCTTGGGCTGGGGAGATCCAGGGGTGGCCTTCACCGCAGTGATTCAGCTGGGTAGCATCGCCGCCATCCTCTGGTACTTTTGGACCGACTTAAAGCAGGTCACCACCCAGATGGTGCAGGCGACCCGGCAGCGTAAATTCGCCTCGGTAGACTTTCGTCTGGGGTTGGGTATCCTACTGGGCACCCTGCCCATCGTGGTGGCTGGCTTGCTGATTAAGGCCTTGATCCCCGACTTTGACAACTCTCCCTTGCGTAGCACCGCCGCCATTGCCATGGCCTCGATCGTCATGGCGCTGCTATTAGCCGTCGCCGAGGTGTGGGGCCGGCGGCGCCGTGGCTTCGACGCCTTAGACCTCAAAGATGGCATCGGTATGGGCTTTGCCCAGGCCCTGGCCTTAATTCCGGGAGTTTCCCGCTCCGGATCGACTTTAACGGCAGGGCTGTTCATGGGTCTAGAGCGCGCGACGGCGGCGCGATTCTCTTTCCTAATGGGGATTCCGGCCATTACCCTGGCTGGCTTGGTGGAGCTGCATTCGCTGCTGACGAGCGACATGGGGGGCGTCAGTTGGGGGCCTCTGCTGGGGGGGCTGCTGGCGGCAGTGGTGTCGTCCTACGGGGCCATTTACTGGCTGATCCGCTTTCTGCAGCGCCATACGACTTGGGTGTTCGTCTGGTATCGCTTGGCCTTTGGCGTCGTGATCTTAGTGGCCATTGCCAGTGGACAGTTGCAAAATAGTTAGGTACCCCTAATCTGAACCCATGAGTGAGGCCACCATTCGCCCAGCCCGTATTACTCGGGTGCTGGCGGATTCGATTGCTGAGGACCTTGGCTTTGAGCCAGGGGACCAATTGGTGTCGATCAATGGCCAGCACCCTCGCGATTTGATTGATTATCGCCTGCTCTGTGCCGATGAGGAGCTGTCTCTGGAGGTGTTAGATGCCCAGGGGCAGACCCACTATGTCGATCTGGAAAAGGACTACGACGCCGACCTGGGGCTGGAGTTTGAAACGGCCCTGTTCGATGGATTGATGCAGTGCAACAATCGCTGCCCGTTTTGCTTTATCGATCAGCAACCTCCTGGCAGGCGGCAGACCCTCTACCTCAAGGACGATGACTACCGGCTCAGCTTCCTTTACGGCAGCTATCTCACCCTGACCAATCTGACTGGCCGCGATTGGGATCGTATCGCCCAGCTACGGCTATCGCCGCTCTATGTGTCGGTTCATGCCACCGAGCCTGAGATGCGATCGCATCTACTGAAAAATCCCCGGGCCGGGCAGCTGCTAGAGCAACTCGCCTGGTTCCAACAACACCGCCTGCAGATTCATGCCCAAGTGGTCATTTGCCCGGGGATTAACGATCGGGTCCATCTAGACCGTACCCTGCAGGATCTGGCCCAATTTCACTCAGCAACGGTACCAACGGTAGCCTCTGTGGCCATCGTGCCTGTGGGGCTGACCAAATTTCGCCCCAGCGACGATGAGTTGGTACCCGTTACCCCGGCCCAGGCTAACCAAGTCATAGACCAAGTACAGCGCTGGCAGCACCAGTTTCGCCACCACCTGGGGACTACCTTCGCCTGGTTGGCCGATGAGTGGTTCTTGATGGCCGGACGAGATTTGCCCCCTGCCTGCCACTACGAAACCTATCCCCAAATCGGCAACGGGGTGGGCTCGATTCGCCAATTTCTAGGAGAATTTGACCAGGCTGCTCAAGCTCTGCCGACGGAAGTGACCCCTTCCCGCCGCTTCACCTGGGTGGTTGGCAATACCGTCGAGGGAGCCTTTCAGCCCATTGTGCAGCGCCTTAACCAAGTCGATGGTCTTACCGTTACCCTGGCGGCTCTGGCCAGCGAATACTGGGGACAATCCATGACCGTCACCGGGTTGCTCACGGGGCAGGACATTGTTTATGCCCTCCAAGGCCAGGATCTGGGCCAGGGACTGCTCTTGCCTTCCCTGATGCTGAAGCCCAGCGACTCCGGCCGCCTAGACGATACCTACTTCCTTGACGACATGGGTGTGGCTACCCTAAGTCAGCGACTCAACCTTCCAGTTTGGATAATTGATGGTATTGTCACCTTGATCCGAGTCTGCACTGCTCCCCACCCTGGTCTAGCCGACACGGGGAAGCGGTTCGCTCAGGTGCGGTCAGATAACTCCCTGCAGGCAGCAGAGTCGTCTCCAGCCTCGCTCGCCTAGGTTTTCCAGCAATTTCCCAGCCTGCGTAGCGCCATTCAATGAGGGGATAGCGATTGCCTGAAGCCATCAAAAAATATACTATACGGTATAGTTTGCAGCATGATCCCAGTGGGAAGCAGCCTGGGGATCGTCGTAGTCAGGCGAGACTTGCAGATCTCGAGGCAGTCCACCAGCTAGGTTGGCCTTCAAGACCGGCAGCCAGCCGACAGGCGACCATTCCTTCCAGTATGCTAGGAAGCTGGAGCCATCTGATGCTGCCCTAGGCTCCAGCAGAATCCGTAGTGCGCTTTAGCTATCAGCCTCCATGCCTAATCGCAACCGCCCAGCTCCCTTAGCGATCGTCAGCTTTAGTCTGATGGCGACCCTCTGCCCCACTGCCGGGGTCCAGGCCCAACTCATGGACTCTGACCCTAGCTCCCCCGACGTGGAGGTTGAACCCTCCACGTCCTGGAGGGGCGCCTCAGAGTTTCCCCCTGAAACCACTTCAGATGTCCTCTACGGCAGCTTTTTAGCCCAGGGTGAAGATCCTCCTACTGCCCCCTTCGAGGCGGACCCCATCCCGCCCTCGTCTGTGGGAGAGACCACCTATCCTCTGCCTGCCGAGGATGCTGACCTAGACTACCTGAATCCAGATCCCAACCCCCTGTTACTGCCTACTCAACCCGAGGAAGTGGAGATCCTGGGAACGCAGCCCCTCACCCTGGAGCAAGCGGTAGAGTTGGCCTATCGCAACAATGAAGCGCTACAAGTGGCTCGATTAGAGCTAGAACGCAGTCGTGAGGCCCTGCGAGAGGCTCGGGCCGCCCTATTTCCGGATCTGAATTTATCCAGTGACTTGACTGCCCGCAATACAACCGGTACCTCAGGATTTTCTTTTTTTGGGGATGGGTTTACCGGCGGTGGGTTTACCGGAGACGGCTTCTCCACTGAAGAGGAAATCGATACGACGACTCAGAGTACTCTGGAGTTAAGCTATGACCTCTACACCTCAGGCCGTCGGGCCGCTTCTATAAGAGCGGCGGAAGAGCAGGTGCGTCTCCAGGAGCTAGCCCTAGAGCGACAGCGGGAGCAACTACGCCTGGATACAATTAACGACTATTACGCGCTTCAAGAAGCTATCGAGCAAATTCGCATTAATCAAGCTTTTTTAGAAGAAGCCGAGCGCAACCTGCGGGACACGGAACTGCGCGAAGAGGTTGGCGTGGGCACTCGCTTCGATGTGTTGCGAGCCGAGGTGCAAGCGGCCAATGCCCGACAGCAGCTGGTGCAGGCTCGCAGTGACCGTCGTACGGCCCAGCGTCAGTTAGCCAGACGTCTGGCCCTGCCCCCCTCCCTCGATGTCACCACGGAACCGGTGACCGTGGCTGGAACCTGGCCACTGTCCTTGGAAAAGACCATTGTTACTGCCTTCCAAAATCGAGCCGAATTGGAAGAGCCCTTGGTGCAGCGGACCATCAGCGAGCAGCAGCAGCGGGTCGCGCGGGCGGCAGTAGGACCTCAAATCAGTCTATTTGCCAACTATTCGGTGCGCGAGACCTTCGGTGATGGCGATAGCCCCAGCGACAACTACAGCTTAGGGGCTCGGTTGCGTTGGCAGCTCTATGACGGTGGCGCAGCAGGAGCCCAGGCCGATCAGGAAGAGCGCAATCAAGAGATTGCTGAGACCCAGTTTTCCCAGGCCCGCAATCAGGTGCGCCTAGAGGTAGAACAGGCCTATTTCAGCCTGGAAGCCAATCGGGAAAATATTGACACGGCCCGCTTGGCGGTAGAGCAGGCCAAAGAAGCCCTAGAGTTGGCGCGGCTGCGGTTTAATGCCGGAGTAGGTACCCAGCTGGATGTGCTCAGCGCCCAGTCCGATCTGACTGAGGCCGAGGGCAGTTTGGTGACGGCGATTCTGGGCTATAACCGGGCCCTAGCTGCTCTCCAACGAGCCGTCAGTAACTTAGAGGCGACGGCATTAACTCCCTGAAGCTGAGGCTATTGGGTCACTCTGCCACATGAATGGCGACGGCTTCGCTCAATCGCTCAATTACCTGCTCAGCCGAAATCAATCGCTTCAAAACGACCTGGCCGATGCTTGGGCGGGTCACACCTTGGGGTTTCACTTCCACCATTAACACCGTCTCTTCTACCTGATAGAGCCATAGCCGCTCTTCCCGTTCTTCGATGGATAGATTGAGTCGGCGGATGTAGGGCTTGCGCTGCCAGGCTAATTCGTCCCAGAGACCACCAAATTCCCAAACACGACCAGTCGTCCAACCGTCCGAGAGAAAAAAGTACTTCACCAATCCTTACGACGAGCCATTCCTATGGCATTATCCATCCTCGTGGGCATTCCAAACGGTCATCTGTGGCTTTTTCTGGGGCAATCTCGGCAATTAAGTCCCTGGCAGTAGCTGTCTTTATCCAGGTATCGAGCTGGGGTTGGCAGGGGAGCGGGACTCATCCTGTTAAGGGCTATGGTGAATACTCGTAGACTTCTTTGGCAAAAGTCTCCGGATCGGAGGGGGTACTTTAGAAAGAGGGAGTGGTAGATGCACCCTGATTGTCTAATCCTCCGTCAGCGTGAGTGCTGACGGAGGATTTTTTTGCCTTGGATGGCAACGGCTAGATGAAAAGGGGTGTGATAGGCTATGGCCTATGCCTAGAGTACAGCCCACTGAACTCGGGTAAAAGTGTTCCAGCTATAGCCACCGCTACAATGCTTTGGGCGGTGGCGAGCCAGTCAGCCCCCCTAGACTGGGCTATTGGACGATTAACCATGGCCTAAGCTGACTGGCCAGCGCTATAATACTCGTCCAAGGGCTGGCTGAACCGGCCAGATAGGCTGAGTGCAATAGCCTAAACCAGGATATTTTCTAGATGGAATACTCTAAGAGGACATTTGAAAACTCGGCTGAAAGCCCTGTAGGGTAAGCATTTTAGAGCGCATGGCTCTGTTGGCCAGAATCCAGTCTGGAGCAAGGTTGCAGGGTACTTTCCAAATATCCTCTACGGGTGATTAGGCTACGGCGGGTAGTATGAGGAGAGCATCGCCATGGTGAAGCAGCGCATCGGCCTTCTATTCGGTGGCTGTTCTGGTGAACATGAGGTCTCAATTGCCTCGGCCCGGGCCATTGCTGAGGCATTAGCCAAGGATGGTAATGACAATGCCTACGAGGTCCGGCTGGTCTATATTGCCAAGGATGGCAGTTGGCATGGTCCTGAGACGGCTGAACAGGTACTGCAGACCGCTGAACCACTGGTGACTCGTGGCAACGGAGGGGCGACTCTGGCGCGTTTGCCAGTATTGGAGCAGGTGAACCAGATTGATGTTTGGTTCCCCATTCTCCATGGTCCCAACGGAGAAGACGGTACCGTGCAGGGAGTGTTGACGCTGATGCAGCAGCCTTTTGTCGGCTCAGGGGTGCTGGGATCGGCTCTAGGCATGGATAAAATCGCCATGAAGATGGCCTTTGCCCAGGCAGGGTTGCCCCAGGTGGATTATATGGCCGTTAATCGTTCTCAGGTCTGGTCCAATGCCTGTGTGTTGCCAAAGCTATGCGATCGCATCGAAGCCCAACTCGGCTATCCCTGCTTCGTCAAACCGGCCAACCTGGGCTCCTCGGTCGGGATCTCGAAGGTGCGGTCTCGAGATCAGCTGGAAACAGCCCTAGATAATGCTGCCAGTTATGATCGGCGACTGATTGTAGAAGCGGCGGTAACCGCCCGGGAAGTAGAGTGTGCTGTTCTCGGTAATGATATGCCTCAGGCCTCCGTGGTCGGGGAGATCAGCTTTGACAGCGACTTCTACGACTACGATACCAAATACACTGCCGGCCAAGCGGCCTTACAGATCCCGGCTCCCTTGCCAGAGACCATCAGCCGCCAGATTCAAGCGTATGCCGTTCAGGCTGTGCAGGCGGTCGACGCGGCCGGCTTAGCTCGCGTCGATTTCTTCTATGTGGAAACCACTGGCCAGGTGCTGATCAACGAGATCAATACTCTGCCGGGGTTTACCGCCACGAGCATGTATCCCCGACTGTGGCAGGCTAGCGGCCTGTCCTTTCCAGCCCTGGTGGATCGCCTGATCCAGCTGGCCTTAGCGCGGGCCCGGGAAACGCCTCGTTCTCGTTAGTGGCGCCTCGTTAGTAGCGGCCCCCTGGCTGTCAGGTGGCTAGGTGCGTAAGGATGAGCGAAAGCGACTGCTCTCAATTACTCAGAGATCTCTGAGCCAGCCTCGCTGTAGAGAGAATTCAGGTATCGTTCCACCTTAGGCTTCAGCCGTTGATTGAGTTCCGTGCGCAGCAAATCTTTACTATCAGAGGGACTGCCCACCGACGGATGAACGCGGGCCGCCATCACCCATTCCTGCAGTAGCTTTTTCTGAGTTTCCTCAATATGACAGTTCAACACATGGGCACAGCGCTGGGGCGCTTCTAGGGCAAACAGGAGCAACTTGTACTCCCCAGAACGGCCCAATAGAAACGCCATTTCTTGCCCGGAAGATGCCTTGAGATCCAGATAGCACGGTAACCAACGGGGACCATGCTGACTACTAAAAAGTGCGGTCAACCACAATGCCATGGGATGGGGAGACAGGGTGCAAATAAAGGTGTTGTACCGAGTGCTAATCAGCCGTCGCTCTATTTCTCGCTGGGGCATCATGGCCCACAAGGTTGCCAAGGATCCACTACTGGTAGGCAAAGGGTGAGGAAATACAATCTCAGCTACCGGCTTGGTCTTAGGCCAGCTGGTGAGGCGGCAAATCCGCTCCGCCTTGGGCAGGGAATCTGAGACCTCTGGTTGGCGAGTAACGGGTACTCGCGACAACGTGGCTCCAATCCGCTGCCCGATGCGAAACCCGCCGCCAAATCGCTGCTCTAGAGGTTCTAACGCCTCCAGAATTTCCATGATGGTTTGGGGACGTTGCTCCGGCTTCTTCTTTAGGCAAGTCATGATCAAGGTGTCTAGCCGTTTTGGTACCTTGAGCTGCGGATCTGCCTGGGTCAGGGTTTGCGGCGTTTGGGAATGATGCACCTTATACCAACCCCCGAAGGTATGGCTATTAGCCCGCAGGGGGAGCTTGCCGGTTAACATCTGGAACATCATGATCCCCAGACTATAGATATCCGAGCGCCGGTCCAGCTCCTGCCCTTCCATCTGCTCGGGAGAGGCATAGGCCAGGGTGCCCATGAAACAATTGGTCTGATCACCATCACTCTGCATTAGCTTGGCAATGCCGAAGTCAAGCACCTTGGCCAACTCTCCCAGGGTCGGATCCTGGGTAATCAGAATATTGCTGGGTTTGATATCGCGATGGATGATCGGAATAGGGACCTGTTGCCCCTTTAGCAAAATGCCATCATGGGCTGTCTTCAGCCCTAAACAAATCTGCCGAGTCAACCCCAAGAACCGAGGGACTGGTAGCGGTTGCAGGTTAATGAGATGGCTGAGACTCTGACCGCGAAGATATTCCATCACGTAGAAGGGAATACCATCATCACTGACTCCGTAGTCTGTTACCCGCACCACGTGAATGCTATTAAGGCCCAACTGGGCGCAGGTCATGGCCTCTTGCACAAACCGCTCCTGCATCTTGTGATTAAGCAGGGTCTGGGACAAAAACTTAACGGCGACTTTGACGTTGCCGAGTAGGGTGTCGTCCGCTAAGTACACTTTGCCCATGGACCCCTGGCCAATAGGCTCGACCAACTCGTAGCGATTGGCCAATTTGCGTCCTAGATTGGGGTCAGTTGTAGACTCAGCCATATAACTTAGGGGGGTGTCTGTAATGAGCTACAGTCCAATGAGAGCAGAATCCGGTTTTTGGGGACAATTAACCGGGAAAATACTGAAGCCACCTCGTCAATTTTGACACATCAATGGGTGCCAAGCTCGCTGTTCCTTATTGTGTCTCCTCATTGTGTCTATGAGTCGATGCTTAATCTCCCTGATGCTTTAAGGTGGCTTCCATGGCACTGGTCAAATAATGCCCAGCCATAATTCCACTAGATAAGTGATAGCATCCTTGATCTAAACAATAGAGGGTTTCGAAGCCAGTGCGTCGCTGTCGGTCGCCTAAGGCCCAATACCGTTGCACGATCGACTCGGGGGCAACCCACCCTTCCCCTTCCACTCGACCCAGCAGGCTATGTTGCAGTACAAACGTGTATTGGCGCTCGGTACTGGTCAATCGGCCTCGATATTGCAGGGCGATTTCGGGGCGGTCTGATTCAGGGAAGATCAGTTTCATCACCATGGTGAACCAGTCATCTCGGCTCCAAGCAATCAAAATTTTGCCTTTAACCGAAATGGGCAGGGTATCGCGCTCTAGCCAATTACCCTGCAGTGTCCAACGTCCTGGCTCAAGTAAAAAACTGTGCGTCACGAGTCGCTCCCTGACAGTATCCTGGGTAGCTCCGGTAAGCCACCCCAGAGACTCCCAATGATTTCCAGGATAATGGGAGTTGACCGCCAGCGGGCAGGGGATTGACGCCACTTTACAGAATCGGCATGCAAGATCAGCCACTGTCATTAAGGCCACACTGCATTACCTGGGCCAAAGCACTCTCGCCCAGAGGCTCTCGCTCCCTGCAGTTTTTATGGGGCAAACTGCTTGTGGTGAGCGAAGTCGAACTACTTGTGGTGAGCGAAGTCGAACTACTTGTGGTGAGCGAAGTCGAACTACTTGTGGTGAGCGAAGTCGAACTACTTGTGATGAGCGAAGTCGAACTACTTGTGATGAGCGAAGTCGAACTACTTGTGATGAGCGAAGTCGAACTACTTGTGATGAGCGTAGTCGAACTACTTGTGATGAGCGTAGTCGAATCACCGCCCTGGATCCCGTGGATGGGTTGGTCGATCAGCCGTTGTGGATGCGTCGCATCGGCCAGGCATGCTAGACCTCGATAAGACCACACTTAAATCGTGTCGCTCGGGGTGCTCACCCGAGGGGATTTCGTTCCCCTCGGACTCCGACGACCAGGGCGAACCACCGCCCTGGACCCCGTGGAAGGGCCATTTGATTGGTCGTTCAAGATCGCGTCGCATCGGCAGGGTAGCGAGGGGCTTTTCTACCTGACTATGTAGGCCAGAGCAGAGACAGACGTGGGCAGGCAAGAGAGTTTTGACTGTTGACTGTTGAGGGTTGAATTCAATCCTTACCGGGAGAACTCAAAACTCAACCCTAAGACCTTAAAACTCTCCTCCTCCGCTCTCCGTTTTCCCTTTCCCCATCACTCCTAAGCCCTGCGGGCAGGCTCCGCCTTTCTTGAATGCCGTTAGGCTATACACCCCATCACCCTCTACTCTCCGTCCTCCGTTTTCCTTTTCCCCATCTCCCCACCTCTCCGCTCTCCATTCTCCTTATGCCTGAAGCTGGACCGGTTCACTGAGCTGCCCTAGCAGCATGGGCCGCTGCGCCCCGGTTACGGTGGGAACATTGCCGGGAAAGTTCTGCTGTCGCCAGTAGCCCAGCACCGCAAAGGCAATGGCTTCCTTGAAGTCGGTGGGGAGCCCGGCCTGGTCGGTCGTCAGCAATGGAATTGGATCTAAATGGGCGGCTAACCGCTGCATCAGGTAATGGTTACGGCTCCCCCCCCCACAGACGAAGACCTCATCGGGGGGCTCTGTCAAGAAGGTGCGATAGCTGTGAGCAATGGACACCGCGGTGAGTTCACTCAGGCTGGCGAGACAATCGGCGGGAGAAAGCTGATAGGTGTCAGCCGCTGCCAAGCAGGTATCCAGATAGTGCCAGCCGAATAGCTCTCGCCCGGTCGATTTCGGCGGCGGCTGGTGGAAGAAGGGATGCCCCATCCAGTGCTCGACTAGGGCCTGACAAACGGTGCCTTGGGCGGCCCAGGCGCCATTTTGGTCGTAGCTGAGCTGTCCCTGGGAGAAGCGCTGGACGGCAATGTCTAACAGGGTGTTGCCGGGGCCGGTGTCCCACCCCCAGAGCTCTGGCCAGTGTTCTCCAGCTCGATGTCGATCCCAGGGGGGGAGATAGGTGACGTTGCTGATGCCGCCAATGTTTTGAACGCAGCGTCTGTGCTGGGGATGACTCAGCAAACAGGCGTCAAGGGCAGAGACTAGGGGCGCCCCTTGCCCCCCGGCGGCAATATCAGCAGTACGAAAATCACTGATAGTGGGGAGCCCGGTGAGACGCGCAATCTCGGCCCCCCGCCCCAATTGGATGCTGTAGCCTAGCCCAGCTTGTCGGGGACGATGAAAGACAGTCTGTCCATGGGAGGCGATGAGCTCTGCCTCTCCAGCGTTGGCCTGGAGACTGAGGACCGCATCGGCGAAGACGCTGGCTACGGTATCGTCTAAATCGGCTAGATCCTCTAAGGAGAGGGCTTGACCAGCACAGATTTCCAGCAGGTGCGATCGCACCGGCTCTGGATAGGGATAGGTCATTCCCGCCAGCCAGTGCACCGCAATGGTGCGGCCAAAGCCATGAATCTCCACCAGGGCAGCATCAATGCCATCGGCAGAGGTGCCACTGATCAAACCAAGGACACGCATAGGGTACCGCTTTACATGGGCAGACGATCGATGCCTTTATTACTGCCAATCACTACCAACACTCCCCCCGATTTTAGACGGGTCACCGGACTGGGGTTGATCTCAAACTTTTCCCGTTGGGCATCTTGACTAACGGCGAGCACGGTGAGCCCAAAACGATTGCGGAGATCCAAATCAACGATGGTTTTTTGGTCAAACGCTTTGGGAACTACAACTTCTACGATGCTATTGTCCGGATCGATCTCAAAGCGATCGAGAATACCAGGGCGGGTTAGGGAGCGAGCCAGTTCGCAGCCCATCTCATGTTCTGGAAAGACGACATGATCGGCACCGACTCGTCGCAGTAACTTGCCATGAATCTCCGAAGACGCCTTAGCCACCACGTGGGGCACCCCTGACTCCTTCACATTCAACGTGGTGATCACACTCTCTTCTACGTAGTTGCCGATAGCCACGATCACCGTATCGAAGTCAAAGATGCCAGCCTCCCGCAAGGCACTCGGTTGCGTTGAGTCTAGTTGAATGGCATGGGCCGCGATCCGATCTGTCAGCACTTGGGTCACGCGCCGTTCATCATGATCGATGGCTAGGACCTCATAACCTAGGCCGTGCAGGGTAATACAAACGGCGCGGCCAAAGCGTCCCAATCCAATTACCACAAACTGGCGGTTGGAAGTGCGGAGATTTCGAAAAAATGACAGGGACGATAGATTCACAGCCAAGACTCCTAGGGAATAGACCGTTGGCCACGCCAGCAAACCACTCTCCATTATGGGACCAATGGGCAGCCTCCATCGCTGCTTATCCCCCTGCTTTTTTGCTACCCTAGCCTAATGGTCTTGGGTTAGAAATGGACGTGAATATTCAACTTGGTCGCGGTAAGACAGTCCGCAGAGCGTATGGCATTGACGAAATCGCGCTCGTTCCTGGCCCTCGCACACTCGACCCCCAGTTAGCGGACACCCGCTGGCAGCTAGGGAACATTGAGCGGCAGATTCCCATCATTGCCAGTGCCATGGATGGGGTTGTCGATGTGCGGATGGCGGTCTTGTTGTCTGAATTGGGGGCCCTAGGGGTCTTAAACCTAGAGGGTATTCAGACTCGCTACGAGGATCCAGACCCTGTTTTAGACAAAATTGCAGCCGTGGGCAAAGACGAGTTTGTCCCCCTGATGCAACAGCTGTATTCCCAACCTGTGAAGCCGGAGCTGATTCAAGCCCGAATTCAAGAAATTAAAGGGCAAGGAGGCATTGCTGCCGTCAGTGCCACGCCTGTAGGTGCCATGCGCTTTGGCCAAGCCGTGGCCGAGGCAGGGGCAGACCTCTTCTTTGTCCAGGCCACGGTGGTTTCGACGGCCCACCTCTCTCCTGAATCCTCTGAACTACTGGACCTAACCCAGTTTTGTAGCACCATGCCAATCCCAGTGATCCTGGGCAACTGCGTCACCTACGACGTCGCGCTGAACTTGATGAAGGCAGGAGCAGCTGGGGTATTGGTGGGCATTGGTCCTGGTGCCGCCTGCACCTCCCGAGGAGTATTAGGGGTCGGCGTTCCTCAAGCCACGGCAGTAGCCGACTGTGCTGCAGCCCGACAAGACTACGAGCAGGAGGCTGGACGGTATGTGCCTGTCATTGCCGATGGTGGTCTGGTGACGGGAGGAGACATCTGTAAGTGTATTGCCTGTGGTGCCGATGCCGTCATGATCGGCTCGCCCTTTGCCCGGGCTGCTGAAGCCCCTGGGCGGGGATTTCACTGGGGCATGGCGACTCCGAGTCCGTTGCTCCCTCGAGGTACTCGCATTCGAGTGGGAACGACGGGCACCCTGGAGCAAATTTTGCGGGGGCCGGCTCAACTCGATGATGGCACCCATAATTTTCTCGGGGCCTTGCAAACTAGCATGGGCACCCTGGGAGCTAAAACCCTGACGGATATGCAACAGGTGGATGTGGTGATTGCCCCGTCCCTGTTGACAGAGGGCAAAGTGTATCAGAAGGCTCAACAACTCGGGATGGGGAAATAAGTCTCTTAAGAAATAAGAAGTTGCTGAGATGCGATCGCAAAAGTGGCAGATTTTCAACTGTCACATATACAATAAAAGGAGTAGCGGAGACGAAAGTTTCCGTTCACTCCTCACACCACACTCCGCCCAGATGAATTTGATCTGGGCGGTTTCTCATGGCAGCCGTTCCCGGGGAACATTCCACTCAATACCGCGGCCCTCTAATCCTATCCACTCCACCATTATCCTGAGTCCAGGCCAAGCATTGTATCCTAATGTGTCAGTCCTCAGACAAGGCTGATGGATATTGGCTATGGTAAGATTCTGATGAATAGCGAAGGCAAGGATATCTAGGCATGGCAGCCGCACAAGTTACGGATTCCACATTCAAGCAAGAAGTCCTGGAGAGCAACGTTCCGGTGCTAGTCGATTTTTGGGCACCTTGGTGTGGCCCTTGCCGGATGGTTGCACCCGTTGTTGAGGAAATTGCTGAGCAATACGACGGTCAAGTTAAAGTCGTTAAAGTCAACACAGACGAAAATCCCAGTGTCGCCAGCCAATATGGCATCCGCAGCATCCCTACGCTGATGATCTTTAAGGAGGGTCAACGGGTTGATATGGTGGTCGGCGCCGTTCCCAAGACGACTCTGGCAAATACTCTGGAAAAGTATCTCTAGGATAAAGTGTTCCAAGCCTAGCCGGGTACGGCTCTATGGTCTCAGCAGCCTCCAGGTGCTTATCTGGAGGCTGCTTTGTAGGCAAGGCCATGTCGGAGATGTGCTTTAGACCTGCAGATGAGGCCACGTTTAATCGGTTTAATCTGGTCATTACCTGAGGGACTACTATTCTCGATAGAATGAAGTGCTACCTATCGAGATGGCTCTGAACTTATGGTTGCCCTTCCCTCAGAACTTTCAGCGTCGGCCCAGGCAGATTTGCTAGCGGTGCTAGAACAGTTACCCAATATGCCCCACGGCAAGCTGATTCGGAGGGTGCTTGAAACCATTTTGCGGATGATGGGGCGCGAAGCCGATCGGTTGGATTGGAAAATCCTCAACTCTGCTCTGCAGGATATGGAGCAAGGCTTTCAGATTTTCTATCCCTATCGCCACATTCGTAAAGTTACGATTTTTGGCTCGGCTCGGCTTAGCTCCGATACCCCAGAGTATGGACTAGCCAAGGCCTTTGCCCAACGGATTACTCAGCTGGGCTTCATGGTTATGACCGGAGCCGGCGGTGGTATTATGCAGGCCGGCAATGAAGGAGCAGGAGCCGCTCAATCCTTTGGGCTCAATATTCAACTGCCCTTTGAGCAAGGAGCCAACCCGATCATTGCTGCCGACCCCAAACTGATTAATTTCAAGTATTTCTTCACTCGCAAGCTCTTCTTTCTACGGGAAAGTGATGCCCTCGTGTTATTTCCCGGTGGATTTGGCACCCAGGACGAAGCCTTCGAAGCCCTGACTCTAGCCCAAACCGGCAAAGCCGATCCTTTACCGTTGGTGCTTGTCGACTATCCCGGTGGCACCTATTGGAAAAATTGGGATCGCTATATCCGTGATCACCTATTGGAGCGAGGGTTGATCAGCCCGGATGACCCCAGCTTGTATACCATTACTAGTGATGTAGAGGCTGCCTGTGATGCGATTACCAGCTTCTATCGTGTCTTTCACTCCTATCGCTATGTCAATGACCGCTTAATCATCCGGCTCAAGTGCGCATTGCCAGAGCAGGTGATTGAGCAACTGAATCGGGATTTCAGCGATATTTTGATCAAAGGATACATCGAACCTACCAGGGCTCTGCCGGAAGAAAAGGGCGATGAAACAGCTCATTTGCCTCGGTTGAGTATGTACTACAACCACCGTGACTTTGGCCGACTCTATCAGCTAATTCGGATGATCAACCAGTTGGGTCTGCACAGCCCCGAGTCCGATCATCCAGAACAGAAATAAGGTGTCTTCTGCTTATTCCCCGTATGCTGCTTCTGAGGTGATTTTGCCTCGAAACACCACATACTGGTAAATGTTGTAGGCCAGCATGATTGGAATTAAAAAGCCGATAAAGATGATCATGAATACTAGGGAACTGGGGGCGGCCGCCGCCTGATAAATACTGATTTGGGTGGGAATAATGTAGGGAAATACGATCATGGCCAGCCCTAAAAAGGTGAGCACGAAAATCGATATGGTCCAAATAAAAGGAGCCTGCTCGGCTTGGGCATTGAGGCTGCGAAGCAATTGCCAGATGAATAAAATCCCCAGCAGGGGAATGACGGCAAATACATAGATTTGGGGGGCTTGAAAGAGTCGCTCCCGGGCATATTCAAAGAAGATGGGCGTTGTAATGGTGATTAACACGGCTCCCACCAGTGTCGTGATCGCTGCAAGCTTCGCGGTTCTGTAGTGGGTCTCTTGCAGCGGACCACTGGTTTTCATAATCAAATAGGTGGAGCCGATCAAGACATAGCCCTGAATCAGGGTGAGGGCGATTAGCAGGGATTGCCAGCTGAGCCAATCCCAGGTGCTGCCAATGAAGTGCCCTTGATCATCGACCTGAATGCCAGCCAGCACTGCTCCTAGAGCAAATCCCTGTCCTAGGGCAGCTAGAAAACTGCCAGCCCCGAAGGCTAAGTTCCAGAAGAATTTACGGCGGGCATGTTCACGAAACTCAAAGGCAACGGCTCGAAAGATCAAGCCGAAAATCATCATCCAGATAGGCATGTAGAGGGCATTCAAGATAGTGCCGTAGGCCAGAGGGAAGGCGCCAAACAGACTCCCCCCCATGATTACCAACCAGGTTTCGTTGGCATCCCAAACATTGCCTAGGCTGGTCATCAGAATACCGCGACGCTCCTCAGTGGAGGAGGTCAACGACAAGATACCCACTCCCAGGTCGAAGCCATCTAGCATCACGTACAGCAGTAAAAACAGGGCCAGAATGGCAAACCAGACCTGGGGTAGAAAGTAATCTAGGGTTTCCATGGAATTCCTACTGTTTAGCTTCGACCGGGCGCTGATTGGGTTGATGCTGGGCAGTACTACCATCCTCGGGGCCAGAAGCCTCTAGGGAAGGGACCGGCATCTCTAAGTTAGGGCCGTGGCGAATGATGCGACTGCCGAAATATAGGGCTGAGATAAACAGCAGTGTATAGATCGTGGCAAATATGGTGAGGGAGGTTAATACATCTCCGGCCGGTAAGTTAGAGGCGGCATCTACGGTACGAATTTTGCCATAGACAGTCCAGGGTTGCCGACCGACACAGCGAACGATCCAACCGGATTCAACGGCGATGTACCCCAAGGGCGCTGACAATAACCAGCCCCGCATTAACCAGCGCTGTTGCGAAATGGTCTCGGCGGATAACTTGCCCCGCACCCATTGCAGGGTCGTGATTAGCATTAACCCGGCTAAGAAGAAGCCAATACCAACCATGGTGCGGAAGGAGTAGTAGATTAATCCCAGTTGATGGGGACGATCTTCGGGAGCAAAGTCTTTCAACCCATAAACTGGGGCTGAGAGGGTGGGTTTGACTTCCAAAATATAACTGAGAGCTTTGGGAATTTTAAGTTCCCAGGTATTGGTCTCGGTTTGCTGGTTGGGCCAGGCTAATAGGCTCCAGTCGGCAGCTTCACCAGCTGGCAGCGTCTCCCATTGCGCTTCCATGGCTGCAAGTTTGGTGGGCTGTTGATGGTAGACTTGCTCGCCACTGAGGTGGCCAATATAAATTTGCAAGGGGGCCACTGCGATCGCAAGGGCCAAGACGATCTTGAAGGACTTACCGAAGAACTCTGGATGACGCTGGTTGAGAATATACCAGGCGCTGATGCCACCAATCACAAACAGGGAGGTTTCCAGGGTGGCCATAAACATGTGGGCGACGCTATTGACCATGAAGGGGTTGAAGATGGCCTCAAAATAGTCCCGCACGATGAATTTGCCATTGGCCAGGAAGTCTCCACCAGCTGGGGTCTGCATCCAAGAATTAGCAGTCAAAATCCAGAATGTAGAGAGATTGGCCCCGAATGCCACCATGATGGTGGCGACATAGTGCATCACGGGAGGCACTCGCTTCCAGCCAAATAGCATGATGCCCAGGAATCCGGCCTCTAGCATGAAGGCCATGGCCGACTCAAAGCCTAGGATACTACCTAGGAAGTCGCCCGTTGCCTCTGATAATGGGGCCCAATTGGTGCCAAACTGAAACTCCATGGGCAACCCCGAGGCCACGCCAATGCCAAAGTTTAAGACATAGAGTTTGGCCCAGAAACGGGCGTGGTGGTAGTACTGGGGCTGTTTAGTCTTTAGCCATAGTCCTTCGACAATCACTAAGTAAATGGCCATGCCAGTGGTCAAGACTGGCCACAGCATATGGAAGATAGCCGTTAGGGCAAATTGCAGGCGCGATAGGGCAACAACGTCCATAGCAACTCCTGAGGTAGGCAATGGGCCGATGGACAGCCTGGGCAGAAGAATGGGCCGCCATCGGCGTCAGAGGCATCGCTGGAGACGCCCTCCCTTCCATCTTGCCGAATCTGATAGAAAATAACTTGCTTAGAGAAAAACAGTTGATTTAGAGTCCTCACGGCAAGACGATGGATGCCACGCTTAGTCTAACGAGAATTTACTCGTGAGCTCAGGAGTCACCGGATATCCCTGAAGATCAAGGGTTCACAAGGAATCGACGATTTTAGCCGCCATTTAGTCACATTGACTGCCCCAGCGTAGTGCAACTATTTAGGCGTGGGGAAATAAAGCACTGGATGCCAGCAACGGCGCAAGATGTCGCGGGTGAGGCTGGGAATAGACCATTTCATGAATCCGCCAATGCCTCGGGAGCAGGTTGCGATCGCACCGATGTCGTGATGGGTAGCTGCCTTGATAATCTCCTCCAAGGGGTCTCCTTGCTGGATGGAGGTGTTCACCACCAACCCCAACTCAGCCAAGTCCGCCTGGACCTGATCCAGGCGAGCCTGGGCCTCAATTTTAGGCTGATCCCCCTGCAGCTCTCGACGAATGCTATCGTCAATCACCCATAATAGGCGACAGCGCTCCAACACAGAGTTGGGATTGCTGGTCACCTGCTGTTTGATTAGATCAATCAATGCATCAGCCCCATCACTACCGTCATAGGGCACTAACAAGTAGCGAAATAGAGAGCTACAGCGCAGCTCTAACTCAGCCGTGGTGTAGGTAGAGATGAGCTGCGGTCTGAGAATGATCATGGGCACAGTGGTCTTCTCCGAGAGCCGCATCGTGGTACTACCGAAGAGTTTTTCTTCCAGCAATGTCCGGGTCGGCGTGCCCAGAAAAATTACCTCAATGTCATAGGTTTGCACCAGCCGCAAGATGTTGTCACTAGAGCGGCCCGACTGCACCTCGATGACAGCCTCAGCCTCAGCCGGCACGTCCCGCAGCCGCTCCTTGAACATCTGCTGCACCGACTCGATTGCCTCATCGTCAATGCGGGGAATTTCCCGCTCGGTTTCAATGGCGACGTTGTGGAAGAACACGAAATACCGAATGCCGCCCGCTGTCAAGCTAGGTACGAACTGCAGTAGTCGATCGATGCCATCTGTCAAATCAGTACAGATGAGGGCCCGTTGAAACATGATTAATCGCTAACCCATAAGGGACCGAACGGCTCGATCCAAGGGTATCATCCCAACTTTTATTGCAGACGACAGAATCTGAAGGAATACAAATAGCGCTGGCGGCTGTGCCAGAGCTATGGAAGTAAGCAAATATACTCAAAAACCTAGCGATTTATATATCTGAGCTGGGTTACTCAGAGTCTGGCTGTCTATTCTGGCTGTCATGTGTAGCTATTCTGTTGAGATAACTGCCTAGATCTAGAGACTGCCCTGGCAAAATGTCACCTGAGATCTCGGAACCACCTCCTGGCAGCTCAGGGATGCCATGGTTCAAAACCATAGGCTTGCAAGCGTCGGCTTTTCCAAGCATCTAGCAGTCATCAAGTATAGGGGTGGTGACCAATCGCCTGGGTAATAGGCAAGCAAGGCTCTCAGACATACCGTAGATGATACCAAGGGGCTGACAGTCTCGGCAGCGCTCATCTTGAAGGCCTTCTCAGGGTCTCTCTGCACATTAAGCTCTAAAGGTGAAGATGGAGAAAGTTGACGCCCCAGCATCCCCTGCTCCTTTCCCGGTGGAACCAAGCAAGAGAGGGAGGTCGCCCACTTTTTCTATGGGCCCCAGGGCGACTAGAGCTGTGGATGCGGCCCGATTCCCCACTCGTGCTTCAGGAAATGCTTGTACATGGTTTCCCGCATCATCATCTGCTCGTAGAGCTTAACCAAGAAGTGCTGAGCCTGTTCGCGGCTCATCTTGTTGACCTGAGACTCAAAGGACTTCAGGCTAAATTGCTGTTCTAGGGAGAGTTTAACTGGCTCGTCCATAACTAACTCCTGTTTGAGAGACAACGACATCAAGACTTGGAAAGGGTTTCCGGAGTCTAGGTCAGCAGCAACAGTCGCAATCGAACCGCTGCTATCTATATTTTACAAAATATAACAATCATTTGACATTAGATCCTCCAGTTCAATTAGATTACCCAGGACTATAACAGTCATCACCGGGAGATGACATCTTTCCTGCGACGTTCACATTTATTTACCAATCTACCGTTGACAAAAGTGCTCAGAGTAAACACTCTGGACGGTCACCAAATGATTTTCGCAAAATCTTTAGGTATTATTACCAGCTGCATCTGGCTGAGGCGCTGGAAGACTGGCCTCTGAATCCCCCTGAAAGGCCACGACCACTGTGGTGATATTGTCACGACCACCATGGTGTTTGGCTGCCTCGATCAAGCGTTCTACTGCCGTCTGACAGTCTTTGGCGGTGGTCAGATGCTCCGCGAGCGTAGCGTCAGCGAGCTCTTCTGTAAGCCCATCGCTGCACAGCAAGAAGCGGTCTCCGGGGGCAACTGCAACCGGTTGGACCTTGACGTGATACAGATCTTCTCGCCCTAGGCATTGGGATAGCACATGGCGCCAGGGATGGTAGCGGGACTGGGCTGGGGTCAGTTCGCCCTCTCGAATCGCCCGCGCAATCCAGGTGTGATCTTCGGTAACCTGAATCAGCTGGGCGTGATGCAAGCGGTAGAGCCGGGAGTCGCCCACGTGAGCACACCAGGGGTGGTCATCTTGGTCGCGGCAGGTCAAAATCACGGCTGTGGTGCCCATATCAGCTCGCTCGGGGTATTGTAGTTGGTCCCGTAGAATGGCCCGATTAGCGGCTAGGAGGGCCTGATGTAGCAGATCTGCCGTAGAGACAGCCTCGTCCCATGATCGTTGTAGGTGGCGGCTGATAACCTCTGTGGCCAAGCGACTGGCTTCTTGCCCGCCGGCATGCCCTCCCATGCCATCAGCCACGATGAAAAACCGTCCTTCTGGATCTAGGTAATAGTCATCTTGGTTGCTAGCGCGCAGCAATCCAGGATCGGTTGATCCTGAAAAGGAGGGTTTCATCATGACACTTCAGACAGTTATGGCAGTCGCTCTGCCCGGGCTAGGCGCAACAATAGCCGAATCAGCGCCACCCCAGCAATGGCAGCAATGATTCCCAGCAAAAGCGCCAGCCACAGGAATCCAGAGACTAGCAGCAGGGTAGCAGATAAGGTAAAGGCCCCTACCAAAATAGAGTAGCTGGTGGTTAGATTAACGCCACTAATCCGTCGCAAGACGCGATCGGTTTCAATGGAGCGGACCCGAACTCGAATGTCTCCCCGCTCTAATTTATCGAGGGTATCTTCGATGCGACGCGGCAGTCCCAGGGCACTGCTGCTGACTTGGGCTGCTTGACGACCCAGTTCGCTAAATAGGGTGTTGCTGGAATTGGGTGAGTTACCGGCCATAAGTTGGTTTGCAAAGGGTTTGGCTGCTTCCATGAAATTGAACTCGGGATCGAGTCCTTTGCCGACTCCCTCCAAGGTGGAGAAGGCCCGCATCACAAAGGTAAAGGTAGCGGGGAAGCGAAAGGGCTGATCGTATGCGATCGCATAGAGGTCATCGCTAATGGCGTCGACGGACTGCTCCTCGAAGGGCTTATCCATGAGGTTATCCAGAATGTACTGGATCGACCGCCGGATCGGCCCCATGTCGTCTGCCTCCACCAGGGCCCCCAGTTCCACCAAGGACACCATGACCTGGTCAGCATCCCGCTGGGCTACCCCCATGAAGGTGCCCATGAGCTTAGTACGGGTGGTGGCTTGCACCTGTCCCATCATGCCAAAATCGTAGAAGATTAAGGCCCCTTCTGGACTGACCGCAATGTTACCGGGGTGAGGATCGGCATGGAAGAAGCCATCGTTGAGCAACTGGTGCAGATAGGCTTGAGCCCCCAGGCGAGCCAGGCGTTTGCGATCGAGGCCAGCCGCTTCCAGGGCTTCATAATGGCTGATCTTGATGCCAGGTAGATACTCTAGGGTGAGTACTCGAGGGGAGGCATAGCGCCAGTAAACCCGTGGCACCTGCACCCAACCGAGATTGCGGCAATTGCGTCGGAAGGTGTCGGCATTGCGACCCTCGTTGAGATAGTCAATCTCTAGCCACAGGATGCGACAACACTCTTCATAAATGCCGAGCCAGTCACGACCCCGGCCCCACTCGGGATGGCTCTGAAAATATTGGGCAATGCCTCTGAGGATGGAAAGATCGATGCGAAATAGGGTCTGCAGGCCGGGGCGTTGCACCTTGACGACCACTTCCTCGCCGGAGTGCAATTGGGCCCGATGCACTTGGCCTAGGCTGGCGGCAGCGAGAGGGATGGGATCGAAGGTCCGGTATAGCTCGTGGATCGGTCGGCCTAGGTCGGCTTCGATGATTTCTCTGGCCTGCTCATAGCTAAAGGCTGGCACCCGATCTTGCAATTTGGCCAGTTCGTCTACATATTCGCTGGGGAATAGGTCTGCCCGGGTGGAAAAGAGCTGCCCCACCTTGATAAAGGTGGGTCCTAACTCCAATAGGGTTTCTCGAATCCAGAGGGCCTGCTGTCGTCGCCGTGCTGCCTGCTTTTCGGGAGTGACGGGACCGGTGTAGCTCCAAGGCTTGCTGTAGGCCCAGCGGGCTCCTAGCAACCGCAGCACAAAGCTCCAGATATCGATGGCACGACGCCAACGGGAGTAGTGGCGGCGGTTCCAGCGATAGGTGTCAGCTGATTTCAGCTTCACAGGCACCTGACTGGTTGTCACAGGTTGGCCATTTGCTGGGGCGGGTGACTGCGATCGCATCGCGCCATTGTTGCTCACCGCAGCCGTTGAAGCGGTTGCCATCGCCCTATCGACCTGAGTCGACCCCTCCCCCCCTGGTATGGGGGCAGGGGTCGAAATAGCAGCAGTTGATTCGTTGGAAACAGCGGACACACGAGCTCCTAGCTCAGCATAGTGGGTGGATACCGGCCATCAACTACGAGGCCCGATATTGTTGCAGGGCCACCCGTACTTGGGCAATTTCGGCCCGGAGGTTGTCGATAGTGGCTTGTAAGTCCTGATCATTGCCCATGGCTGACCCGGTAGATCCATCGGGGTTTTGGACAACAGCGGCTTCGGCTGCTTGGGCGCGGGCCATCACGTCTTCAGTGAATTGACGCAACCGTTCCCGCTGTTCGGCATCAAACTGCCCCAGTTGACTCAGGGCATCCGTCATGAGTCTTTCTGCCTGCTCACTAGTCGCTTCAGCCAGGGCACGACCGATGAAAAAGGCGTGGACCATCGGGTTGCTCATGGGAAAATAAGAAAGATTGCAAACGTCTATGTAGAATTATAACGTGCTCGCCCAGGAGCCTAACCGTCTCGATTCAGGTTATTCCTTGGCTTTATGGCGGATTTAGCCGGATCATCCCCGGCAGTATCCTCTGCAGCGGCATCGGGATGCGATCGCACCTGCGGCTCGATGGAGTCCCTATCCAGAGTCGACTCATCTGTCTCCGTCACTTCCCGTTCACTTGCCGGTGACGCTTCGCTGTTCGTTCTTGGTGCCGTTCTTGGCGGCGGCGATGTTGAGGCAGGTGGCTGTGTCTCTGCAGATGGCGCTGCCGCTGGCTCCGGTAACGGCTCGGCATCAGACTGGCGGGATGGCGCCTCAGGCAATCTCTCCGCGGCTTCTAGGGTGGGCGAGAAAGGCGTCAGTTCCGGAAAGGCATCCCGAGCCCTGACCTCAGGTTCTTCAGACCACTCCAGGTCACTCTCCAACAGCTCTTCCTCAGCCCGATTGATAGGTCCCTGGTCAGGCTCGAGATAGGGGCTGCCAAAATCCACGGATTCCTCTGTCTCAGACCAATCAGACAAGGACGGAAATGATTGGGCAGGATCCAAGCGATGGTTGCCAGCCGCAGAGAGTGGCAACAGCCGTAGCGCCAATCCGATGCCACCGCCGACGAAGGCAGCGGCTACTGCGGTAGCCAACAGGGCTGGATACCGGCGGGATCGAGGCAATGTGGGGGCCACTGTCGCTGGCAACGGTGAGGGGTGGGGATTGGGGTGGTTCCGCCGTAGGAGACCAACAACGCCAACCACGTCTCTACCTGATCTGGCGGGGAGTGCAAGCCGCAGTGTATGGCATTGCCATAGACTTCATTCAAATCAGGCCGACATTGCTTCAGGCAAACATCGGGGGCGTGGGTCGTCTCGACTGCTTCACCGGTTAGGCAGAAATGGAGCAACCTGGCTAGGGCGGCAATATCTTGATGAGCTCTGGCCAGCGCCGGCTGGGCCACCTCCTCCCCTGGGTCGGTATTCATCTCTGGTGGCAGTCCTAGTCCAGCTAAGACAATTTGGTCATTGCCAAGATGGCACCAGACATGAGCCGGACCAATATCGACAGTAAAGGGACCCGCCTGGGAGATGGCGTTGAGGCCTGCCGCCACCTGCTGTACGTAGGCCACTGACTGTTGGGCAGTCAAGGGCTGCGCTGGCGTCACCAGGGTGGATAGCGGCTGACCGACACCGGTGGCCATGACCACGAACACGTGGCCCTGCTCATAAAAACAGGTCAGCGGCGCAATGACGTGGGGATGCCGTTGCTGCCCTAGCTCCGTTATCTGCTCTGTTAGCTGGTCCCATACGTCAGAATCGTTATTTTTGGGGTGCAAACAACGCACCTGCACCACCTGACCTGTGGGGACATGGGTGGCCAAATACATCAAACCCAAGGCATCCTCACGGTAAATACCGTCGAGGATATATTGACCATCTTGGAGGGCTGTACCGGCCGGTAGGGTCATAGGGACTGCCGCCTCTAGACATTTCTGCCTACTTTAGCGTGTTAGGCCCTGAGAGGATAGTCATTACTCCCGCCCCTTTGTCGTCTCCTCATGGTCAGACACAGGCAGAGGGAAATGCTCAGCTAGAAATTGGCGAGCTTGACAGCGGCTTTGAATGTGGCCATCTAGGGTGGCCGCCAGCAGAGCCGCTAAGATCTGCCGATAACGAGGACCCGGACGATAGCCCAGTTGTTTTAAGTCATGGCCATTTAGGGGAGGCCGTACCTCAGCCCAGTGGGTCAAATAGCGCCAAATGATTTGCCCCAGGGGACGGGGATGGCGGGCACTCACCAGCAATAGGGTGGCTAGGTCATGGCGGCGCAACTGCTGAACAATTTGACTGGGGGTTTGACACGCAGGCAACGTCTGACGCCAATCGGATTCTAAGTGATCGAGGTGGGCTAAGCGATCGATGGTTGGCTGGGGCAGTTGTAAGTTCTTGGCCACCCTTGACCGCTCGGACTTGGGTAGCTCTGCCAGCAGCACTTCTAAGCGCATCTGCCAGGGAACGAGGTGGTGTTCGAAATCAAATCGCTGTATCCAACGACTGACCCGTCGCAGCTGATGCCATAGCCGCTCACTCATGGCCAACTGGCTATGTAAACACTTGAGGGCTCCCAGTTTATCCAAGAGTCCTAGGGCGGGCTGCCAGTAGGCCGCTTCTAGGATATATTTCAGTTCATTTTTGAGTCGGGTTTGCAGGGCCGGTACCTTGGCCACTTGCTGCTGCATTTGGGTGTAGATACCGCTGTCGAGGGCATGGTGGATAAACCCCTCGGTTTGAGGATCAATTTGAAAAGCCAGGCGCACAGCGAAGCGGACAGCCCGGTAGATGCGGGTGGGGTCTTCGATGAAGCTGTTGGCGTGGAGTACTCGCACGCAGCGGTGATGTAAATCTACCCACCCCCCGAAGAAGTCCAGCAACAGGCCTGCCCCTGGCTGGGTCAGGCGAATGGCCATGGCATTGATGGTGAAATCACGGCGGTAGAGATCCTGCCGGATAGAGCTGGCTTCTACTTCTGGGTTTGCCGCTGGGTAGGGATAGAATTCGGTGCGGGCGGTGGCAATATCGATCATGAGGGAGGCCAAAGAGCTGTCCCCGTCTCGATGCCAGACTAGGGCAGCGGTTTGAAAACGACCATAGACTTGTAGGTCGACCTCGGGATGGCTGTGTTTAATTCCCTGGGCTAGGGAGACTCCGGCTCCGACTTGGGCGGCCTGATAAAACCCATCCACCACCAGGTCAATATCGGTAAGCGCCAACTCGGCACTAGAGTCTGCTAGCAGGACATCTCGCACGGCTCCCCCGACCAGGTAGAGGTGCCAGCCTTGGCGCTCGGCCTGGTGCGCCATTTGCTGCAGAATGTGCCACAGGGGCTGGCCCAGGCAGTGGTGCAGGCGCTCCTTGAGGGCTGGGGCTGAGGGGGGAGATGGCAGTGGTTCTGACCTGTCTGGCAGCAGCTTGCCCCCATACTCATCGGCATGGCCTTGATGCAACTGCCGCAACACATCGGTGCGGGTGACGACACCTAGTAATTGCCTCTGCTCTAGGACGGGCAAGCGGCCAATGTCATAGGTCACCATCAGGGCTTCAATCTCAGGCAGGCTGGTATTGGGGCCGATGGTCTTTAAGTTGGTGGTCATGTAGCCCTTGACGGGGGCATGGCTGAAGCCATGGTGCAGGGCCAGATCGAGATCACGGCGGGAAATGATGCCGACGAGTTCATCATCATTGTTGACGACGGAGAGTCCCGAGTGACCGTAGCGCAGCAAGATCCGCTGGGCTTCGGCGATGGTGGTCTGGGGTCGAATGGTGCGCACCGGCGATGACATCAGTTCCCGGGCCACGGGCGGTTTGGGAATCTGCTGCCGCAATTGCCCCAGTAGCTCGGCCATGAGACTATCGACCTGCTCGCTCTGAAGGCTGGCTGCAGCGGCTGTAGCGTGGCCTCCTCCTCCCAGGGGACGAAAGAGGGCGCCAAAATCAATGCCGCCATTGTCGGTGGTGACGGCAGTGCGTCCCCGGGCACGACCAATGAGCACAACTTTGTAGCCTTCTCGGGCAGGATAGTGCGCCCCTAGTAACAAGCTGTCGCTGTCGGTAAGGGAGATGAGGCGTTCTGCCAGACTGGAGAGACCGGGGACATGGCCTTCTAGGGGCAGCTGCACCCAGCTGAGGGTATGACCGTGCAGGGTTTCGCTCTGCACCGTGTCCATGGCCTGACTCAGCAGGGTCTGTAGCGTTGGCGATAATTCGGGCTCGACAAATTCTGCGATCGCACGTTGGTTGGCCCCCTGGCCCATCAACCAGGCTAGGGCCAAGGCATCACGCTGGGTGGACTGCTCGAAGGTGAGCGACCCGGTATCCACATGAATGCCCAGGGCCATCACCGTAGCCTCGGCCACCGTCAGCGCCATAGACTGGGCTTGCAACTGCTCCACCACCAACGTCGTGGCTGCTCCCACCGCATCCACATAGGTCGTCGTCGCCGGGATATCTCCCCCCTGGCCATGATGGTCATATAGGGTAATGGGGAGCTTTTTATCTTCTGCCCGCGTGATCCAGTCCGCGACCGGCCCCAGTCGGTCGCGATATTGGGTGTCTACAATCGTGAGGGAGCGGATCTGCTCCGGTCGCACCGAGCGCCGTTCTATTAACGAGTATTCATCCCGATGTAAGGCTAGAAACGACTGCACGCTGGGATGACAGCCTCCCGCCAACACCAAGCGGGTACCCGGCTGCTGGCATGTCACCCCCACTGCTGCCCCCAAGGTGTCGAAATCTGCCGTCGTGTGGCAGAGCACTAAATCCATTAACCGATGTTCAAAGGCTGTCATGGGCTGGGGTCAGATGGTATCTCCTCAGAGCTGGGACTGCTAAGACGCCCCTAGTGCCTTCCCTAGAGCCCAGTAATCTTCCGCAAGGGACCCAATATCTGATAGCGTACTAATCAGAGCATGCGATCGCATGCTGCCTATTGGCTTACTGGCTGCTGTATTGAGAGTGAGGGAGAACGATGTCATTCCTATTTCAGATCGCCCTGTTAGCTTTAGTCATTTTCTCATTTGTCATGGTGATTGGCGTGCCTGTGGCCTACGCCTCTCCCCAGAGCTGGGATCAATCTAGGCGGTTCATCCTGCTGGGTTCCATCCTTTGGGGAGTATTGGTAGTGGTCGTCGGTGGCCTCAATTACTTTGTGGTGTAACTAGGAGCAGTATGGCAGTCTTTGAAGGGAGTTTCACCCAAACCGAATCCATGCGCTTCGCCCTGGTGCTAGGTCGCTTCAATGACCTGGTCACCGGCAAGCTCCTAGAAGGCTGCCAAGACTGTCTCAAACGCCACGGTATAGACGTCAATCCTCAAGGTTCCCAAGTCGATTATGCCTGGGTGCCTGGTAGCTTCGAGATTCCCCTAGTGGCTCGTCAACTGGCCCTGACAGGCCGCTATGATGCCATTATATGCTTGGGGGCTGTCATTCGGGGCCAAACCCCCCATTTTGACTACGTAGCTGCCGAAGTCTCCAAAGGGGTCGCAGCGGCCGGATTTCAAACCGGCGTGCCAATTGTCTTTGGCGTCTTAACCACCGATTCCATGCAACAGGCCTTGGAGCGGGCTGGTATCAAGAGTAATCACGGCTGGGGCTACGCCATGGATGCCCTAGAAATGGCCAGCTTGATGCGCCAGATTCATTACCTACCCGGCACTCAGAGAAATGGCCTATCGAGCTCTGACCGCCAGAGTTTGCCCACATCCACAACTAGAATGACGCCTGCTGAGAGCTAATTAGCCCTGCAGCAGGCTCACGACGGCACCCCTGCTAGGCCGCCTTTTTTGTGCTGGCTAGTTTCTGTGGCAGAAGCAACACCTCTATTGACCAAGGCGGCAAGGCTGCTTAGCCTTGCCTAAGTTCTCTGGGCAGGCCTTAGCCGAGCAGCTTTGCGTTGCCCCGCGGCTACGTTGTTTTTAACCTGCCTTAATATGCCCTTAACGGAAATCATCGGGGTTGAGGGTCGGCCCTGAAGCCCCAACACCGTCCCTCAACTGCTCACCGGTGCCACCATCGGCCTCATCTAAAAAGGGTTTCAAATTAATGCCATTGGACCGAGATGGGCTATTGCCTAGGATAGCCCCTAAGGATTCCAGCAGACTACCCGGCAGTAGGGAGGTGTCACCATCATCAGTGAAGGTATTGACCCCTTGCGTCGATTGGCCTTCATCTGCCAGAGCCAAGTTTTCAAAGACGCGATCGCGAGTGGCCACTGGATCTTGTCCAGGAGGTACTGTGAACACGATGCGACAGGCGGGCACTGCCTCAGTCGTCACGCAGACAGTATTGTAGCCATTCTCAACGGCGGTGAGCATTTCCACTAAGCCGTCGGGGCGGTAAGACTCTAAGCGCCGACTGATCTCATTACAGCGACGCTCCGCTGGCCAGGCACTGCCCATATCTTCTGGAATCGCCCAAGGATAGGCCTCTCCCGGTTGACTCTGGGGCAGATACATCACCGTATATTGGCCATTATGTACCTGACAGGCAAAGCGAGGCCCCGTGGCCGCGGGAGATGGGGTATCTGAGTCTGGCGGGGCATCTTGGGCGGATAGCGGTATTGCCTGCCCCATCATCATAGCCAGGCCCAAAGCCAAGCCGCCTACACGGTGCCAGTGAACATAGGTCATGGCTGTATTCTCCCAGGAGTGCTCGACGATATTCCCCTAGCCAAAGGGTCTGTTCCCTTAGACGCCGCGGCTAGAAGAATCGTTCCCAACTCATCACTACCTCAACCGGGCTCTCAGGCTGACTCAATGCTTACTGTGGGAGTACCCTAACCAGGCTGTGTGAGTGAACGTCCAAGCCAAATCCCAGCGAATAAGGAATTACAAACTATATCAAGTCTAACAATCTTCACTCTTCCACTCCCCTTACTGGTGCATGCCCTTGAAGTAAGCGCTGCAACTGTCGTCATCGCAGGCGGGGTAGTCGGAATGGTAAGTGCTTTCCCGCTGGCCAAAGAGTTGGTAGCGACGGTCGCGCACTTGTTCATAGAGGCGATCACCCCCTGGCTTCAAACCCGGCAGGGCACGATAGGCCTGAATAAACAGGTGCCCTAAGGGCAAACGGCGACCAATTTCCTCCACAGCGTCACTGCCCTGCCAGCGTTGGGTCAGATCATCCTCATCCAGCAGAATCATGCCTTGCTCACAGTCGGCGGCGGTAATCTCAAGCTGGGCCAGGGCTGTCTCGTCTTGCATGGGAATGTAGTGAAATCGCTGGCCCCGATCGAGGCGCTCTAGGAACTGCACCAGCGAGACGCAAAGATTGCAATTACCGTCATAAATTACGTAGTACATGGTTGACATCCTATATAGTGTGAGCCGACTTCAGGTCATCGCCCCCACTTCCTCTACCTAAGATGCCACAAGCATCTTGACGAGTGCCGAAATTTTTATCGCCTTTCCAGTCCACTCTTAACCTAGTCTTTACGTTGGCGCTGTATGGTGCTTCAGGAACGCCTTGAATCACCGAAATCTGGTGAGGGAGTGAACACCCGATGGTATTCAGTACGACTCGATTTGCTTATGCCGTGTCTCTAGCTGCCCTGCTGACAGGCGTCGCAGCCTGTGGTGGACAGCAGACGGCTACCGATACCGAAACCGACACCACGGCTGAGGCCCCCGCCGAGGGTGGCTCTGAACTCAGCGGTGATGTTCTGATTGATGGTTCTAGCACTGTCTTCCCCATCTCTGAGGCCATGGCCGAAGAATTTATGGCAGAAAACCCAGGCACTCGCGTCACTGTAGGCGTGTCTGGTTCTGGGGGCGGCTTTGAGAAGTTCTGTAATGGCGAGACTGATGTCTCCAACGCCTCTCGTCCCATTAAGCAAGAAGAGATCGATACCTGCGCCGAGAATGGTATTGAGTTTATCGAATTGCCCATTGCCTTCGATGGTCTCTCGGTAGTAGTCAATAATGAGAATGATTGGGCCCAGTGCCTCACCCCTGCAGAGCTCAACACCATGTGGTCCCCCGAAGCGGAGGGAGAAGTCACCAGCTGGAACCAAGTCAGAGGTGAATTTCCTGACCAGGAATTGCGTCTCTACGGTCCTGGTACTGACTCCGGTACCTTCGACTACTTCACCGAGGCCATCAACGAAGAAGGTGGTGCTAGCCGCGGTGACTACACCGCCAGTGAAGATGACAACGTCATCGTCCAAGGGGTCACCGCCGCCGATCCAGGTGGTTTGGGTTACTTTGGCTACGCTTACTACGAGGAAAACCAGGATGCCCTCAAGATAGTTGAAATTGAGAACGCCGAGGGTACCTGTGTGGCCCCGTCTCGTGAAACTATCGCCGATGGTAGTTATAATCCCCTGTCTCGTCCTTTGTTCTTCTACGTGAAGGTGGATTCCTACGAAACTAAGCCCCAAGTAGCGGCATTCGTCGATTTCCAGATCGATCCTGCCAACTCTGACTTGGTGGCTGAAACCGGCTATGTCGGTCTGCCTGAGACCATCACTGAGAGGGTGGCTGCTCGCCTGGAAAGTGGTACCACTGGCTCCATCTACGAAGGTGGGTCTTCTGTGGGCGTAAAGCTAGAAGACAAGCTCTAGGTCTGTTGATTGGCTAGATAGAGGAGCGGGACCCCTGCTCCTCTATCTCTTTTTGTCGTTGGAGTTGAGCGTTGCAGGTACGTTAAATGACCCCTGGAGTTTCCCCGGGCTCGGAGACCCTCTGGAACCCGAATCGGCAGAGAAGTAAGATCACCCAACAGATTGTGATTTTCATCACCGGAGCCTGTGCGACGGTGTCGATTCTCACGACCTTTGGAATCGTCGCTACCTTGATTTTTGAAACCTTTGAATTTTTCCAGGAAGTGTCGATCGTAGACTTTTTGACCGACACTCGCTGGACGCCCCTCTTTAGCAGTAAGCAATTTGGCATTTTTGTATTGATTAGTGCCACCTTGTTGACCTCTACCATTGCTATTTTGGTGGCGTTGCCGCTGGGATTGTTGGCTGCCATTGCCCTGAGTGAGTACGCCAAGCCTAACGTCAGGAAGGTAATTAAGCCGATTCTCGAGGTGTTGGCCGGGATTCCCTCCATTGTGTTTGGCTACTTTGCCCTGTTGACGGTGACACCGTTTTTGCAGAATTTTGTGCCGGGCTTGCAGGGCTTTAATGCTCTCAGTGCGGGGTTGGTGTTAGGCATTGCTATCTTGCCTCTGGTGGCGTCTTTGAGTGAGGATGCCATCTATTCGGTACCGCGTAGTCTCCGAGATGGGGCCTATGCCCTGGGAGCCACTAAGCGGGAAACGATTATTTCAGTGGTGCTACCGGCAGCGTTATCTGGGATTGTGGCCTCCATCATCCTGGCTATTTCTCGGGCCATCGGCGAAACCATGATCGTGACCTTGGCGGCGGGGCAAAACCCAACTCTGGGCTTTAACCCCTTGGTACCCACCATGACCATGACGGCTTATATGGTGCAGGTGAGCTTGGGCGATACCCCAGTGGGGTCCATTGCCTATAAGACGCTGTTTGCTGTGGGGATGAGCCTGTTTTTAATTACCTTGGTGCTGAACCTGATCAGTTTCTGGGTTGTGCGTCGATTTAGGGAGCAATACGAGTAATGACTGTTGACTCGACTCGAAATTACCCGGCAGGGAGTTTGGGGAGTTTTGCTGAGAAGTTTCATCAAAACCTCTCTGGTCGCTATCGCCTGGATGCCATCTTCCAGTCGCTGGCTTGGCTGTCAGTTGCGATCGCATTGATTGTTCTAGCCTGGCTGCTGCTAGATGTGCTGATCGATGGCATCCCCACCCTCAACTGGGAATTCATTACCAATTTTCCCTCCCGTAAACCTGAAGAAGCTGGGGTTTGGGCTGCTCTAATGGGCACCATCTGGGTCATGGCTGTCGTCGCTGTCGTGGCCTTTCCCATCGGTGTAGGAGCTGCCATTTACCTAGAGGAGTTTTCGTCCGATAACTGGTTCAGCCGCTTCGTTGAGATCAACATCAGTAATTTGGCCGGAGTGCCCTCGATCATTTACGGCTTGCTAGGGCTGGCTGCCTTCGTTTATTTGTTCGAACCTATCACCGGTGGTCGTAGTGTCTTGACCGGTGGACTCACCCTGGCTCTGCTGATTTTGCCCATTATTATTGTGGCTACGCGGGAATCGCTGCGGGCCATTCCCAATAGTATTCGCCTGGCAGGGTTTGCTTTAGGAGCGACTCGCTGGCAAGTCGTTTGGTCCCATGTGTTACCCTACGCCATGCCCGGAATCTTGACCGGAACGATTCTGGCCCTATCCCGAGCCATTGGGGAAACGGCTCCCCTGATCGCCATCGGGGCCTTGACCTTCATTCCCTTTATCCCAGATGGTCTGCAGAGTCCATTTACGGTGTTACCGATTCAGGTTTACAACTGGGTCAGCCGACCGCAAGAGGAATTCCATGCCATCGCTGCTTCTGGAATTATCCTGCTGCTGATTGTGTTGCTGGCTATGAATGCCATTGCCATTTACCTGCGCAACCGCCTGCAAAAGATCAACCTTTAAACTTGGCTTAACCTCCGAGCTCTAAACTGATAAATTGCTGTTGCCCCGCTCTCTAACCATGGTCCAAGATTCTTCCACTCAAACCCTAACCGATTTAACTTTCAAGGTTGAGAATGTCGGTGTCTATTATGGTTCTGCCTTGGCGGTCCGGGATGTTTTCTTAGACATTCCCAAGGGGCAAATTGTTGCCTTCATCGGACCATCTGGTTGTGGTAAGAGTACCATTCTGCGCTGCTTCAACCGTATGAATGACTTGATCCCCAGTGCCAGGATGACGGGGCGCATCATTTACCACGACACCGATATTTACGCTCGCTCTGTCGACCCGGTGGAGCTGCGTCGTCGCATCGGCATGGTGTTCCAGAAGCCTAATCCTTTTCCCAAATCCATTTACGAGAATATTTCCTTTGGGGCCAAAATCAATGGTTACCAGGGAGATATGGATGAATTGGTAGAGCAATCCCTACGTCGGGCAGCCATTTGGGAAGAAGTGAAGGATAAGCTCAACGAAAGCGGCCTCTCCCTGTCCGGTGGTCAGCAGCAGCGATTGTGTATTGCCCGAGCCATCGCCATTGAGCCCGAAGTGATTCTAATGGACGAACCCTGTTCGGCACTAGACCCCATCTCCACCCTAAAAATTGAGGAGCTGATGCAGGAGCTAAAAGAGCAATACACGATCATCATCGTGACCCACAACATGCAGCAGGCCTCTCGGGTGTCTGACAAAACGGCCTTCTTCAATGCTGAAGCTACTGAAAGCGGTGGCAAAGTGGGCTATTTGGTGGAATATGACGATACCCAGACCATCTTCACCAATCCTCAGCAAGAATACACCCGTGACTATGTGTCTGGCCGATTTGGCTAAGTTAGCAGAATAGCACCTCCACCGTCCCCTTCTCTCCATCCAGCCGCACGCGTTGGCCATCATGAAGGCACTGGGTGGCTTGATTGACATTCATGACTGCGGGGATACCGTATTCTCGAGCGACGATGGCGCCATGGGAAAGGCGTCCTCCCACCTCAGCCACTAATCCCTTGGCCTGAGCTAGCAGCGGCGCCCAGCCGGCATCGGTATAGGGGACCACTAGGATGCTGTCATGGGCCAGGGAGCCTACACCGCCGAGGTCAGTCAATACTCGGACAGTCCCCTCCACGACTCCAGGGCTGGCCCCAATGCCTCTGAGCACCTGGGCAGCAGGCGATTGTAAGGGCGGTAAGCGATGCAGATGGGGGGGCTCATTGCCATAAACTAGGTAAGGTACTGAGGACAGTTGCTGGTCTTGCTGCAGTTGCCAACGACGAGCGGCAATGGCTTCGGTTAGGGTAGCCCAGCGCTGATCTAAGGGCTCGTTCATCTGCTGACGGATGTCGTCCAGCTGTAAGTAGAACACATCATCCGGCTGCGCTAAATAGCCAAGGCGATGCCAGTGTTGGCCTAAGGCGACAAAACTCCAACGCAATTCCGCGAGTAAACGAGTATATACGGCAGTGACTTGGCCCTTGAGATGGAGACGACGCTGCACCACGTCAACTTGCCAGGTGGCTGATGTCGCTGTCTTTTGGTGTTTAGATTTGGTGGCTGTTGCCGGGGTTGGTGCCAACACCAACTGGGCGAATAACTCCCGCACCGGGCTAGGATTCTCTTTCCAGGTAGGAACGGAGATATCGGTACCTACCTGACTGAGATAGCCATACTTGGTCACCAAGGTATCTAGACGGCTGAGAATGGAGTCGCCATCGGCATGTTCTGCCAAGGCGGCCAGTAAAGAGGAGGCGCTAGAAATGGAGTCTAACTCCATGGTAGATAGCAGCAGTCGCGTATCCTGGGCCAGGGATCGCAGCTCATTTAGGGCTGCCACTTCCGGGTTTTGACTGCCGTCTAGCTCCGCATCGGAAACTCGTAAAATCGCCTGACGGATGGCGATACTCAGGGGAACGAGAATACTGTAGTAGGTGGCTCGCTTCAACAGCGCCAGGATATCTTCGATGGTCTCGAGCAGATCCTCTGGAGCCATCTGAGTCGGTACTGTCCTAGTCAAGGCCATTAGCCCTGGCTGGAAGAAGGTGGTTTGATCGCGATTGAAGTCATCGTCTAGCCATAGCTCTCGTCCCAACAGTCGCAGTAACCCAGGCAGGTTACGCAGGGTAGAGCTCATGGGAGGTTTACTAAAGGGGGCTCCCCGGGTCAAAAAGTCGAGGCTCTCTCGCGGTAACCCCATGCGTAGAAAAATGTCTCCCAGCAAAGACGCATTGAAATAGGCTCGGGAGTGATGCAAGGTTGCAGTAGCTTCGAAATCAAGGCCTTCAGCGCGATTTCCCAAGACCAGGGTAAACAGCTCACCCCATACCCCACAGGTGAGAGGACGGTTGATCGACCAGGTCAGGGGACGAATTAGCCCAGGAATCACTTCGGCGGCAATTTTGCGAGTCCATAGGGGCTGCATGGTGGTGATAGGACGACTCTGAAGCAACCACAGGGTATGGCCGTCGTAGGTCCATTCGATATCTTGGGGAATGCCATGGTAACGAGTTTCAATGTGGCGAGCCAGATAGGCGACTTGCTGCACTAGGCGCTGGGGGACCCGGCCATCGCCTTCAACCGTTAAGGTGAGGGCCTCGGGTAGGGTCCAGTCAGCAGGGGCATCGGGGTCGGATGGCGGTGAAATATCGTCTTCCTGCACCAATACCCGATACTGTTCTGGGGTGGTTTGCCCCGAGACTACTCGACTGGCCATGCCAGGGAGGGCTTCGATGGTGACTGAGTCACCGGCTCGGCTAATGGGATCGCGGCTGAAGGCGACTCCAGAATAGAGGCCCCCCACTTGTTCTTGCACGAGCACGGCTAGCTCTTTGTCGGGTAGGTGATGCTGGCGACGGTACTGCACTGCCGCTGGAGCCTGATAGGAGGCAAAACAGCGGGCGATGGCGGCGGCTAAATCGGCCTGATTAGTGATTTGGGTGACGGAGGTATACAGCCCTGCGGCTGAGGCGGTATCGGTATCTTCGTCCAGGGCGGAGGAGCGCACCACCAGGGGTTGGCTGGGGGAGGGGGCGGCAATTTCTAGCAGGGGGGCAGGGTCGTCTCCGGCCAGCAAGACATACCCGCGGGGGACGGGATAGCCCCAGGCGTTTAGCTGTGCCAAGGAGGCGGCCTTATGGCCAACTTTTTCAGGGTTTAAGGGCTGATCTAGGGAGAGCAGAGCCCGATCACCGCGAAAGAAACGAAACATTTGTCGGGACTCTAAACGGCCTTCTTGAGGGGATAAATCTAAGTCGTCGGGGATCTTCTGGTAGATCCAAGCAATGAGACCACTGAGGCAGGCCATGGCCAGAACTCGGCCGCCATCATCGCTGTGGCGTAATGCGGTGAGTAGGGGCAGCAGCACTAGCACCAATAGCCGCCCCCCCTTGCGATCGCGCACTAGGGTGAAGCCAATGGCACTGATACCGAAGAGCAAGCCTGCCGTGATCGGGTCGTGGACGATGATGCCCCAGGTGACATTGGTGGTGCCAGCCCCTTGGCTGATCCAATAGCGTCCCATCACCAAGGCGATCAAGGCAATGATTTCCCATAGGGGCTCTTGGGGGAAGAAGTGGCGGGCCAACAAGACGACGGCGATGCCCTTGGCAGCTTCCAGCAAGACAGCCAAGATACCCGCCAGGCGACTGCCGTGGTAAAACGCCGCCGATACGCTGACATTGCCTGTGCCGAGCTGGGATAGATGCTTACCGGTCAGCAGCCATGTACTCCAGCCTGTCAGGGGGCAGCCGCCAAGTAACGGCCCCAGGATCAAAATCAAACAAGCACCCCAAACCTGAGTCAGGGACATGGATCACCAGGGAACAACAGGGGAAGCGCTGTCGTTTGCTAGACTTTCCAGAGGAGACGGCGCGGCTGAGCCGCTAGGATCTACTTCGGGATGGCTATATGAACGACGACCGCTTTACTTATCTATGCTAGTAGTCTACTCAGCCATTGCACGGTGCCATGAGCCACATCTCTGAGTCAATGTACGGTGATATTGCCATTGCCCAGGCGGCGACGGAGCCCTTGGAAAAGTGGCCTAATCCTTCTACCAATGCCTATGCTATCCATTTGGAGCATCCGGAATTCACGGCCCTGTGTCCCCGCTCCGGGTATCCCGATTTTGGCACCATTGTCGTAGACTACCAGCCTGGGGAATGGGTGGTGGAATTGAAGGCGTTTAAGCTCTATATCAATTCGTTTCGGGATCAGCGCATCAGCCATGAGCAGGTGGTGAATGCCGTTGCCGATCGACTCTGGCAGGAGTTACACCCTGTGGGCTTACGGATCATCGGTGATTTTACTCGACGGGGTGGGGTTAAGACGATGATCACGGTTTCTAAGGGGAATGGACAGCTATTTGGGGAGTATCGCCCCAATCTCTTGTGAGCCGGTCTCGGTTGCCCTTGCTCGTGGGGCTATGGGCTTAGGGTGAGGCCGTTTCAATCTTGGCAACGGCCGTGCCACAATGGGGCCAATGGCTTTAGTGTAGGGATATTCAGCCTTGCGTCCGGCTAGTTCTACGGATTTGTCGCTGCCTGCTGACAATCCTTCCCTTGACAATATCAAGGCCCATCTTGACCTGCTACTGTTGGCTTTAGAGGCGCTGACGGGACTGGGCTCCGATGCCGTGTTGATGGCAGCACGACAGTTACAGCTTAAGGAGTTGGTGGGCGATCGGGTCACACTCTGGCGGCTACGGCAGGCCAGTCCCTTGCGCAGGGGACAGGGGCGCAAGAAGTTGGACGTGGAGGAAGCCCGGGCCTTGGTGTTGATCAGCAGCTATTTGGCTCAGCAACAATGCGATCGCATCCGCGACGCCGTCGCCCGCCTAGAAGACAGCACTGCACAGGGCCAGCCCCCCCATCGAGCTGCGATCCTAGGAGATTACCTCGATCGCTTCAGCAATACCTACCAAGACCGCATGCAGGACCCTGCCCCGGTGACCCCGGATGATCTCAGTCAACTCGCCCTGACCCTGTTAATCGATCTGCTCTTCTATAGCAGCCCAGGTGGTGAACGCCGCCTATGGTTAGCCTTACTCGATCGCACCCACCTCTCCCCTGCTTCATGACCGCTGCCCCTGAGTCCATCTGCCGCAGCTACCAACGTCCTACCTGCACCTTAGCCATAGAGGGCCAGCTCTCCCCCCTATCCCAATGGTCCCGGCGGCCCCTGCTAAAACAGGTGCACTTTCAGCTGCAGCTGTGCCAGGGAGATCAAGCCTTTCAACTACAAGGCGATCACCAGCAACTGAGCCAATTGACCCACCTGGTGCAAGACTATGTGCAGCAGCGCCTGGGTCACCATGACACCCCCATCCCCCCCGTCTCTTCGCCCCAGCCCGATGGACTCACGCTCAGCCCTGCCGGCGGTACCCGCCATTATCTATCCCTGGGCCCGTTAGCTCAGCACCATACCCCTCAAGGTCTGACCCTGAGCACGTTACAACTATTTGATCTGACCACGGTGCTAGATCAGGCAGCCCTGGCCGCTAACATTGTGGAGCCATCGACGGCAGCCCAACGCCCCTTGCAGCCCTTAGCCCTGCCCCTGAGGAATGTTCCTCGTCGCCATCGCCATCCTTGGCTCTGGGCCAGTAGCGCTGCTGGGTTACTATTGGCCGTTGGCATCGGTGCGCTGATCAGTCAAACCAGCCAATCGCCGCCCCAAACCGCCACCTCTTCCCTGGATACGGCAGAAGATGCCACCACCGAAGCCCTCAGAGCCCCCAGTGCTTCAGAATCACCGGCTCCGGCTGCAGACCCCTCCGTTACCTCCTCGTCCCTGCCGCCAACCCCTGCCGAGGCTCCTACCAGCTCAGGGACTCAGCCGCCGGCACCCGCTGCCGAGGCTCCCCCGTCGCCTGATGCCACTGCTGCGGCCGACTCACCGCCGGAGACAGCCTCCCCCGGTGATGCCCATGGCTCGGGGGCAACCCACGACGCCGATGATGACATCACCGCGGCAGTTCCTCCAGAGGTGGCCAGCTCCCAACGGGTAGAGGCATCATCCAATCCCCAGCACGCCTGGCTCCAGGCCATCAGCCAGCGCTTAACTCCGCTAGCGGCCACACTCTCCCCGGCAACTGCTACCTATCGGCTCACGGTGGCGGCGGATGGCACCGTGGCGGCAGTCACAACCCTGGACCAGGACTTGGATGACCAATCTGATCCGGAGGATGAGGCGGTGACCTCAGCCCTGGTAGGGCAGCCTTTACCGCCTCCCCCGAGCCAAGCGGAACAGGAGCTGTGGCTGCGATTTCATCCTGATGGCACCATCAGTCTCAGCCTTGAGCCATTCTAGAGATGACATAGGGGCGCAACCTATTGCGCCCCCACCGGATTTAGAGTGTCCCAGCTAGATACTCACCCAAGGACTGGCTGAACAGGCCAGATAGACTGAGTTCAATAGCCTAAACCAGGCTATTTTTCTAGATGGAATACTCTTAGCTGGATAGATTGAGAAGCGGGCAACCCTAGGGTCCCTCGTCTACGGATTGCGATTGAGCCCGAAATTTAGCGCGGCGGAAGCGGGACATGGCCACGGCCTTATCCACCGGAAACCCTGTAGTCGGGATAACCTGGTACTTACGATCTTCCTCCAACTGCTTCAATTCGGCATAGGTAACCCAATGAATGCAGTTTACCGGGCAGGTATCAATCGCCTCCTGGATCAATTCTTCTGAATCTCCATCTTGGCGATAGGCCCGCGAGCGACCATAGTCGGGCTCGATATAAAATGTATTACGAGCCACATGGGCACAGTGTTTACAGCCGATGCAAGTCAGCTCATCTACATAGACAGCTTGCTGGCGTAAACTGCCCCCTAACTCTGGCTCAAATCCAGAACGGACCCCTTGGTCTCGTAGATGTCCTCCCAGTTCCGGTTCCAACCCATTGGGTTGGTCAGAGCCAAACGCGTCTGAGAATTGGGCATCATCCATAATAAAGCTTATAGTGACTACGCACCCCAACGCTGCAGCACCAGACGAATGGCACCATCTTGTTCATTCGCCTGCTCCGACACCTGAAAGCCCTGGTGAGAAGTTTCACGCAGGACGGTGTGGTAAGCGTAGCGCTGGGTGATTTGATTCAAAAAACCATCTACCGACAGCGGCTGCTTCCAGTACTGTAGATCAGCCACCAACTCATATTCTTGGGTATCGGGGTTAAGACGAAACCCGATGTCGTACCCATTGGCTTGCTCGATAACAACATCAGCCGCTTGAATTTGCCCCTGATACCCTCGAAGACTCTTAGGACCAGGCTTCCAGTCGGCACCTACATCATCGAGAGCTGCCTGGAGGGACTCGAGGTTACGAATCTTGGTTTTGATCTGGCTAAAGTGTGACATGTTAATCGCGCGTAAACGAACTTAAAATCACCACTGACTATAGGAGACTTGGTTGGTTGCAGACGTCTCTGACGTCTGATTCACTGGCTGAGCAAAATATTCAGAAGTCTTTTCTTGGGAGACCACTCGGCCTAGCTGAGCCTCGATGGCAGCCGTGACTTCTGCACAGGAAGTACCGACAATCCCGGTTACCACCTCCTTGACGTGTCCATCGGGGTAAATAATGAACTCAAGCGTCTCCATAAACCACGTTACCTCTAGGTATCAAATTGCTTCTAGCGACGATGCTCGTCGGTTGCTCCTTATGCCCCTCTCTGCTGGGTTGCAGACCACATGCAGCCAGGATGGCCAATGGTCCTAGAGCCTTTAAGTCGCTAAACAGTTAGTAGCTCACCTTAATCTTACTAAGCATTTCTCGAATCAGGCAGGCTGATTCATACTAAAAGTTAATTCAAATTATTGATCCGGTGAGTATAAACCTTAGTATATTAAGTTTCCCTTAACTGACAAACCCCGTCAAGAATGAGATCAGGGTCCGGCATGACGCTTGTCACGGCGTTTCATGCGATCGCATGGGGAAGTTGACGAATTCACCCTGTCTAGGGCTAATTTTGCTAGCACCTATATTGGCCCAGGAAATCTTCAGCAGCCTTCCAAGCAAGTTTTTCAACGGCTAGAGAGGTGAGCCTTATCCCTGAAAGTCTGGCGCTGAGGACTATCCCAACCGTTTGTAAATTACTGTAAAGCTGACTGGCAAACCGAACAGCCAGTCCATGCCAGTACATATCCAGTACACATTGATCACCCTTCAGGTCTGGCCATGGACAGGGTTTAATAGGGACTGATTCCTATAGAGGCAACGAATCCATGACTTCAGTGCAATCCCCACAGCCCAGAGCAATGACCTCTAGAGACGCCAAGACAACGCCTATCCAGGTGGGAGTGTTAGGCTTTGGCGGCCTAGGCCAGGCGGCTGCCCAGGTGCTGGCTGCCAAGCAGGAAATGCGATTGGTCGCCGTCGCCGACAGGCAGGGATACCTAATGAATCCGGCGGGAGTGTCTCTCCAGGATTGCATTCAGGCCTATCGGCAACATGGCTCTGTGGGGTATGGAGAACCGGGAGGCACCCTAAGCCAGCAGAGTATTCTCGATTTAGTGCAGGCGGCTCCTGAGGTGGATGGTTATTTTCTGGCGTTACCCAATTTACCCAATACGTTTATGGCTGCCATAGCCCGGGAGGTGGCCGCCAGTGGTTGGCGAGGAGTGCTGGTGGATGCCTTGAAGCGAACCAGCGCCATGGCGCAGATTCTGGCTCTACAGGAAACTCTGCAAGCCGCCAGTATTACCTATTTAACCGGGTGTGGAGCAACTCCAGGGCTATTGACGGCAGCGGCGGTGATTGCAGCTCAGAGTTACGCCGAAATTCATCGGGTGGCCATTACCTTTGGGGTAGGCATTGCCAATTGGGAAGCCTATCGGGCCACGATTCGAGAAGATATCGCCCATCTCCCTGGCTATGATGTGGAGACGGCCCGAGCCATGAGCGATGCAGACGTAGCTGCCCTGTTGGACAAAACCAATGGCCTGCTGCATCTAGAGAATATGGAACATGCCGATGATCTGATGCTGGAGTTGGCGGGGATTTGCCCACGGGATCGAGTCACGGTCGGCGGCATTGTCGATACCCGTAACCCGAAGAAGCCCCTCAGCACTAACATCCAGGTCACAGGCCGTACCTTTGAGGGCAAGATGTCTACCCATACATTTACCCTGGGGGATGAGACCAGCATGGCGGCTAATGTCTGTGGTCCTGCCTTTGGCTATCTGAAGGCCGGCATACAGCTATACCGCCGTGGCCTCCATGGCGTTTTCACCGCGGCTGAAGTAATGCCCCAGTTTGTGCGCTAACCCTGGCCCCTGATTGGTGGGAAGGGGGAAGGGTGCAAGTAAAGCAGGTAGCGTGGGTTGTTTTACCTCAGCAAGGGATGTCATGAGTGCCCAGGGAAGGACCCACGGGGGAAAGAGAGGACGGAGGAAAGTGATGAGTTTTGAGTGTTGAGTGTTGAGTGAGTGAATGTTTTGGTTCCCTGTCAAACGGTGGATGGGCGGGCGAGTAGGCCGATAGCAGATAGAGGGTAAGGGGACAGGGCAGTAGCGCGGGAAAAGGCAGAAAGCAGAGGGCAGAAGGCAGAAGGCAGAAGGCAGAAGGCAGAAGGCAGAGGGCAGAAGGCAGAAACATACCCCTTGCCTCCTTGCCGATGCGGCGCGATCTATCACGGCTCACCGATATGCCCTTCCGCAGGTCCAGGGCAGCGGTTTGCCCTGGTCGTAGGAGTCCGAGGGAAGCGAAATTCCCTCGGATGAGCGCTTTGACTGGTGCAAGTAAGTGTGGTCTTACCGAGGTCTATCATGCCTTGCCGATGCAGCGCGATCTGGAACGACCAACCGACAGGCTCTTCCGCAGGTCCAGGGCAGTAGTTCGACTACGTTGCTCCTGGGAGCCGCTTTGCGAACACCACAAGCAGTTCGACTTCGCTCACTACAGGCGGTTCGCCCTGGTCGTAGGAGTCCGAGGGGATCTCGCTCCCCTCGGGTGAGCACCCCGAGCTATACGATTAAGCGTGATCTGATCGCGATCCATCGCCAGTGATCGATATTCCTGCCAAGAGAACCGGAGAAGTGCCCTGAATGACTGACAAAACTTCAACGCGGGACGGTTATAGACACCACCTTAGAGGTCGTCATCGAAGATGCTGCCGAAGAAATCGATGGTGTCTTTCAGGGCGGCGATGAAGCGATCGATTTCCTCGCGAGTGTTGTAGAAATAAAGGCTAGCTCGAGCCGTAGAATCAACGCCCAGCAAGCGGTGTAGCGGTTGGGTGCAGTGGTGACCGGAGCGAATGGCCACTCCTGATTGATCTAATAGGGTCGAGAGATCCTGGGCATGGACGGTGTCAACGGTGAAAGTGGCCAAAGCGGCTCGACCGCTGCCATCGGAGCGAGGTTGGGGACCATAGAGACGCACCTGGGGAATCTGGTTTAGGGCCTGATATAGGTAAGCCGTAAGCTCATGCTCATAGTCGGCAATGGCCTCCATCCCTACCGAGGAGAGATAATCGACCGCAGCTCCCAAGGCAATGGCCTCGGCAATGGCTGGGGTGCCAGCCTCGAATTTATGGGGCAGGTCGGCGTAGGTCGCGTAGTCGAGGAAGACATCGGCGATCATTTCTCCACCGCCTAGGAAGGGGGGCATGGCTCGCAGTAGATCTAACTGACCGTAGAGAAACCCGATGCCGGTAGGGGCGCACATCTTATGCCCTGAGGCCACCAACCAATCACAGTCGAGGGCTTGCACATCCAAGGGCATATGAGGGGTACTCTGGCAGGCATCGATGAGTACCCTAGCTCCGTATTGATGGGCCAACTCTATGATGGTATTAACTGGATTAAGGCAGCCTAGAGTATTGGAGACATGATTGACGGCCACCAGCTTGGTGCGGTCTGAGAGCAGCTGCCGATAGTGATCTAGATCGAATGTTTGATCGGGCGTCAACCCAACGAATTTGAGCTGGGCGCCAGTGCGCTGGGCCACAAATTGCCAAGGCACCAGATTACTGTGGTGCTCCATCACCGACAGGATAATCTCGTCTCCGGCACCCAATTGGTTCATGCCCCAGCTGTAGGCCACTAGGTTAATGGCCTCACTGGCATTGCGGGTAAAGACGATTTCGTCTCGAGAGGCGGCGTTGATGAAAGCCGCTAGTTTATCTCGTGCCCCCTCGTAGGCATCGGTGGCTCGAGCACTGAGGGCATGAATGCCTCGATGCACATTGGCATTGTCGCACTCGTAGTAGTGCCTCAGAGTAGCCAGGACGCTCTGGGGTTTTTGGGAAGTCGCCGCGTTGTCAAAGTACACCAGGGGTTGACCATTGACCTGCTGTTGCAGGATGGGGAAGTCGGCTCGGACTTGGCTGGCTAAGGTACGGGCTTGGGCGACAGTCATAGGGAGAGGGTAAGAGACAGGGAAGAGTTGAGCAAACACACAGGGGATGGACGTTACCGGGTCCATGCAGTCATGGTAGCGGTGAGAACTTGCCGTAAGGATTCCAGGGGAATGTGGTTGATGATTTCAATGGCAAAGCCATAGAGCAACAGCCGCTGGGCTTGGTCGGCTTGAATGCCCCGACTCTGTAGGTAAAAGACTTCGTCGGCGTCGAGCTGGCTAACGGTGGCTCCATGGGCACATTTGACGTTGTCAGCAACAATTTCCAGTTGGGGCTTGGTGTTGACTCGGCCTTTGCCGGAGAGGAGTAGATTGCGGTTCAGCTGACTGGCTGTGGTCAATTGAGCTTCGTGGGGCACTTGAATTTTGCCGTTGAAGATGGCGTGGGCGTGATCGTCGATGATGGATTTATGCAGCTGATCGGCATAGCCATGGGGATGCGTTAAGGCAATGAGGCTATGGGTGTCGGCCACTTGATTGGTTGCGATCGCATCTAGGCCATATAACCGCGTCGTCGTCTGCTCTCCTGTCTGATACACCTCTAGATGGTGGCGACAGAGCCGCCCTCCTAGAGTGACCGAGACATGATCGTACTGACTATCTCGCCCTTGGGATACCGCCGTCTTACCGACATGGAATACCCCATCTCCCTCCCGTTGCAGACGCACGTGCTTCAGCTGGGCCGTGGGCTCGACCCACATTTCCGTCACACTATTGGTAAAGTGATCGCCCCCGGAGCCACCAAAGCTTTCCACCAACGTGACCGCACTACCAGACTCCGCCACCACCAGACAACGGGGATGTCCTAGCGTCGGCGTCTCCCCCGGCAGCGATATCTGGATCAGCTGAATCGGCACCTCCAAGATCTGGTTCCGCGGCACCCAGATCACCGCCGCATCGGCAAAGCCTACTGTATTTAAGGCTGTAAAGACCTCATTGCTGCCAAACTGCTGTCCTAGGCGTTCTTCCAACGAGGCGCCTAAGGAGTCTTGGCCATATAGCTGACTGAAGCTGCCCACCACCACATTGGATGGCAATGCCTGCGTAGACGACAGCTCTGCTGCGTAGCGGCCATTGATAAACACCAAGCGACTACTCGCCGTCTCTGCCAACGTCAACGACGACAAATCTGGTTGGGGCTTGCCAACCGTCTCTACTGCTTGGAAAGGCAGTTGCATCATGGCGCTAAGGTCAGTAAAGCGCCATTCCTCATCTCGAGTAGACGGAAAGGTTTGCTCCCGCACTAAGGCCTTAGCCGTGTCTCGCAGCGACGATAACGGCAAACTGCGCTCACCCTGCTGAGTAGCTTGGCTCAACAGGTGATTGAGATAGTCCTCGCGCCGGTCAACAGCAGTGGTTCCAGTAGCGGGGGGTGTCATCACGCAGTCACCTCGACGTCAGCTTCCTGCAAAATCCACTCATAGCCACGGCTCTCCAGCTCTTGGGCCAATTCTTTAGTGCCGGTTTTAACAATGCGGCCATCGGCCATCACATGCACATACGCCGGTACGATGTAGTTCAACATGCGCTGGTAGTGAGTAATCACCACCATGGCGTTATCGGGACCGGCCAACTGATTCACGCCATGGGCCACCGTCTTCAGGGCATCGATGTCGAGACCAGAATCGGTTTCATCTAAGATTGCCAGAGTTGGCTGCAAGAGAGCCATCTGCAGGATTTCATTGCGCTTCTTCTCGCCGCCTGAGAATCCCTCGTTGACGCTGCGATCCAAGAAGCTAATGTCCATCTTGACGATGTCGAGGCATTCCTCAATTAAGTCGTCAAAATCGAAGACATCGATTTCCTCTTCTCCACGAGCTCTGCGGTGGGCATTGTACGCCACCCGCAAAAAGTCACGATTACTGACCCCAGGAATTTCTAAGGGATATTGAAAGGCCAAAAATACCCCGGTAGCCGCTCGTTCATGGGGCTCCATAGCCGTTAGGTCTTGTCCCCGGAAGAGCATTTGACCCGAGGTCACCTCATAGTCGGGGTGACCTGCCAGCACCTTGGCAAAGGTACTCTTGCCAGATCCATTTAGGCCCATCACGGCATGGATCTCTCCCGCCTTTACCTGGAGATTGACTCCCTTGAGGATCTCGGTATCCTCCACAGTAGCATGCAGATCCTGTACCTCAATAATTACATCACTATGTTCACTCATCATGACTGACCCATTTAGAAACCTGTTCACGACTTTGCCTTGCTGCCACGGGGTGAGCAATAGAGGTGGCAGCAGCGAATGCCTCTAACCCACCGTGTTCTCTAACTTCAGAGCCAACAGCTTATCGGCCTCAGCGGCAAATTCCATGGGCAGTTCATTGAAGACATCGCGGCAGAAGCCACTGATGATCATGGAAATGGCATCTTCCGGCGAAATACCTCGCTGGGCAAAGTAGAAGAGTTGGTCTTCGCCAATCTTAGAAGTAGAGGCTTCGTGCTCTACTTGGGCCGTATTGTTTTGTACTTGAATGTAGGGAAAAGTATTGGCGCTGGCCGTATCCCCAATCAACATTGAGTCACATTGGGAGTAGTTGCGAGCCCCATCTGCCTTGGGTCCCATCCGCACCAAACCACGATAACTATTCTTCGATTTACCTGCCGAAATTCCCTTCGACACGATCGTGCTCTTGGTGTTCTTCCCAATATGCAGCATCTTGGTACCCGTATCGGCCTGCTGCAGGTTATTGGTTAGAGCCACTGAGTAGAATTTACCCACGGAGTTGTCCCCCACCAACACACAACTGGGATACTTCCAGGTAATCGCCGACCCCGTCTCTACCTGAGTCCAGGAAATCTTAGAGTTTCGGCCAGCACAGAGGCCGCGCTTGGTGACAAAGTTATAAATACCGCCCTTGCCCTGTTCATCACCAGCAAACCAGTTTTGTACCGTTGAATAATTAATTTCGGCATCATCAAGGGCCACCAGCTCCACAATGGCGGCGTGTAGCTGGTTGCTGTCATACATAGGCGCGGTGCAGCCCTCCAAATAGGTGACCGAGCTACGCTCTTCCGCCACAATCAGCGTGCGCTCGAACTGCCCCGCCTCATCAGTGTTCATGCGAAAATAGGTGGACAGATCCATGGGGCACTTAGTGCCCTTGGGAATGTAAACGAAAGACCCGTCGCTAAAGACTGCCGAGTTCAAGGCCGCAAAGTAATTATCTCCAGGCGGCACGACACTGCCCAGGTATTTCTCTACCAGCTCAGGGTGGTGCTGTACTGCTTCTGAAATTGAGCAGAAGATCACCCCTTCCTCGGCCAGCTTCTCTTTGTAGGTGGTGGCCACCGATACACTGTCAAAAATGGCATCGACCGCCACATTGGCTAGCCGCTTTTGCTCGGAAAGGGGAATGCCCAACTTCTCAAAGGTGTCTAGTAGAGCTGGATCCACCTCATCTAGGCTCCCTAATTTCTCTTGGTTAGCTGGCTTGGGAGCCGAGTAGTAGATGATGCTCTGAAAGTCAATGGGCGGATAGACCACGCTGGACCAGGTCGGCTCCTTCATGGTCAACCACTTACGGTAAGCTTTGAGGCGAAACTCTAGCATGAAGTCCGGCTCATTCTTCTTAGCCGAAATCATGCGGACGACATCTTCATTCAACCCCCGAGGCAAGGAGTCGGTTGCAATATCGGTTTTGAACCCGTACTTATAGGGCTGGCTAACAAGAGACTGAACACTAGGACTCATGGGCGCTGCTCTCGTGCAATCAATAGGTGTACCAAGGGAAAAACAGTCAGCGCCTTATCCCAATTGGGAATAGACGCCACTTAGTCATCAATAGTTAATATTTATCTGTCTCGGTGCGGATTTCTTCGAAGGAAATCTCTTGCTTGTCACCAACGAAGGGATTGTCAGGAGTCAGAAACAGCATGCAATGACACTCCTTACGCTCCTGCATGGGCACACAGGGACAGTTCCAGTAGGTTGCCTTGACCTCAGCTTCCTTATCTTCATAATGACGACAAGGGCAGAGGGGGGCACCAAAATCATCCTTGTGCTTTGCTAGGCCTTCGATCACGACGGAAGTAACGCCGAGATCAGCACAAAAGTAGGTGCCGGTACGCTTAGCATAGCTTTGAGAGAAGTTACGCATCAGCTCTAAGTTCTTTTGGGAAGCTTGGGTCGTTTTATGCTGACTCATCGGTTCTTGGGTAATGACTGGTGCTTAACGTTTCGTAGAATTGGCCTGGCTGGGCAGCCTTCGCCCTAGAGATATCGTGGCACGACAACCAGATAATTCTATAATTAAAGCAACATTTGAGTTGTCTAACTATCTTTAAACTACTTTAACAACACAAAAGTTGTCAAAAGATTATAGTTTCCTGCTGTGCCCGACGCTGCTGTTTGGTCGAGACGATGACATCGTTGCAACATCCCTCCACTAAAGAAGACATCCTGCGTTACCTACTGAAGCAAGGAGAAGCTACTGCTCAAGTGCTAGCAGATCAATTGGGGGTTAGCTCCCAGGCGATCCGCCGTCATCTCAAGGATTTGGAACTGGATGGACTGATTGAGCATCGAGCCATCCAGGAGGGCATGGGTCGTCCCAACTATGTCTATCAACTCAGTCGTAAAGGACGAGACCACTTCCCAGATCAGTATGATGAGTTTGCTCTATCCCTACTAGACACCTTGGCCGAAACTGTTGGCCAAGAGCAGGTGGGAACTATTTTGCGTAAGCAGTGGACTCGCAAAGCCAAAGATTATCGGCAGCAAGTGGGCTCTGGTTCTCTGGAAGAACGGGTATCTCGCCTGGTAGAACTTCGGAAGAATGAGGGGTACATGGCTGAGTGGCATCGTCTAGAACCGGAAGATCAGCCTGGTGCCTCTCCCCGATTTGTAATTGCTGAGTACAACTGTGCCATCTCCCATATTGCCGAGTCGTTCCCAACTGTCTGTGGTCATGAGCTAGAAATGTTTGAGGTGGCTCTGCCAGATTGCTCGGTAACTCGTACTCATTGGTTGGCCAATGGGGAACATCGATGTGGCTACATGATCGAACCGAAGCAGTAGCAAATCCCATAGCATTGGAAGTTAACCTCTTTGCCACGGCAGAGAGGACCCTGTTCTGCAGAAACAATAGGTAAGCGTTAACTTGAGTAGATCAAGTATCCAGAGGAGTCCCTACCACACAAGCCCCCATCAGGCTGGTGCCCTCAAGCTTGGTGCGATCCAAAAGGGCACAGAGGAGATTGGCGCCGTTTAGGGAGGCGCCAGATAAATCAGCTTCTCTGAGATCGGCTTCCTCTAGGTTGGCATCGTTGAGGATAGCCCCCTGCAGATCAGCACCAGATAGGTCAGCTCCGTGGAGATTGGCGCCAGTTAGATTGGCCCCCCGTAGATCGGCCTGCCGTAGGTCCAACCCCAGCAGATTGACTCCGGCCAAATTACTGCCATTGAGAAACACTCCCCTGAGACTGGCCCCTGCCAGACGGGCGCCCATCAGCGAGACCCCCCTGAGGTTGGCACCTCGCAGGTCGGCTTCCGTCAGATCACACTGCATCAGATTGGCCCCCCAAAGGCTGGCTCTCACATCTGCTGCAATCAGTTGGGCTCCCATTAAGTTACATCCTTCCAAGTGGGCCCGGTTCAGGGACGTTCGACTGAGATTAGCTCCCATCAGATTGGCCCCTGCCAATTGGGCATCGGAGAGATCCAGCTCTGATAGATCCTGATCTTCCAGGTCAGCCCCTGGTAGATGGCGCAGTTGGCCTGATCGAATGGTCTCGACTGCCATCTTTCCTAATCTCCTACCGATGCGGGTGTCGATACCTTAGGGATGCTAAAGTCACCTGGGTCCACAATATCCGGATTTAAGAGTCCGGTGCCCAGGGTCATTTTGGGAGGTAAACTGGGCAAACTCAAGCCCTGCTGTAATCCCTGCACCATCAGGCTGAGGATCTCGACTAACTTCGGATCCCAACGTCGCCCCTTGTCTGCTTGGCAATGCTCCAGAGCCTGGGTGAGGACCGAGGATGATGGCAGGGGCTGCAGCTGGCCGTTGGCTAAGCCTTCGCTGCTAGCACTCAATCGAATTGCCTGCCGCTGAAACTCGCTGACCAGCCCTAGCATACGGGACTCTACCGGAATCGCATCTCTAGCCAGGCCAGCGGGTTGCCCGGAGCCGTCCCAGCACTCGTATTGATGGGTAATAATGGTGGCCACCGCCCGTAGTCGGGGCATCACTCGCAAAGCCTGAATGCCGGGATCGAGAGGACAACTGAGGCCATCGGACGGTATCTGGCTAGAGAGGGGAGCAATCCGATGCAACAGTCCGGCCAAGCGTAGCCGTTGCAGTTGCCAAGCCGGTAGGTCTACCAGCTGACCCATCATCTCCAGCAGCGACGTTACTTCTGCTGCCGCCAGGGGATTTTCAGAGTCTACCAAATCGACCAATTGGGCCATCCGCAAAAATGCCTGCAGCTCATTAGAACTGAGGTTTTGACTAAGGGGATCGCTGAGGGCCAGGGCAGTCTGTTTCCCCAATTGTTGACGATTGCTGTGCAGATAGTTCACGACCTGAGACACGACCGTGCTGATCCCCATAGCCGAGTCACCTGGGCTCAGGTTGGGATTAACCCGTAAAATCTCCTGCTGATGTTGCTTCAGGGCATCCTGAAGCTGAGCATCATAGTGGCCGATGTGAGCAATGCCTAACTCGACGGCATACTTGACCAGGGCTGGGTCGAAGGTCCAAAGGCCGTAAAACTTGCGCTCCAAATCGTTCTCAGGAGGACCTTGGGGGCCATATTCATCCGGTTGTAGCTCTTGGCATAGCACCATCGCACTATAACTAGGCGACAGAATCATCAGGTGCCATTCATGGGTAACGGGGTCGTCTGGGATTAACTCCACCAGCGATACGGTGTCTTGCTGACTAGTGGGATGCTGACGAAAGCCAGCATCGGCCGCTGCCATGATGACGATATGCTTCGTTTTTGGGGCGATCTGGCCATAGCGATCAGCCTCCTGCAGATACCAACGCCCTCGCTGAAAGGCCGTCAACATCAGAGGAGGAGTATCGGTTGCTAAAACGCAATCTTCCAGGGCGTGACACAGGGCAACCAGGGTGTTTTTGTAATACACCCCAAAATTGAGTGGAGTCTGTCCCTGCTGGTTGGTGTGAAGATCCACCAACTGCTTCAAAATAGAGCCCTCTATCATGATTTCCCGTTGCTCATCGCTGTGCTATGTCCCTGTTCCCTGATCACTAGTGTTGACGGTAATCGCCCCTACTCAGGATGATATCGTAGCCAGTTGTCGCTGGTGGGGCTGTCCCATGGGAGCGCTCAGGGCAGATTCCAGGGGGGCACGCCCTAGCCGCTCCTCCAAGATATCCATCACTTCGCGACCAAAGTCGCTGGGGTTGCGCCGCCAGGCTGCCAGGCAGACTTCTCCGAAAAAGGACCCCAGAGGTTCGGGGTTCCACAGCAGCTTACGAGCAGTCCAAGGCATGACACTCATGGGATTGTAGCCTGGCTGCAGAATGTCGTGCTCGAAGGCATAGGCTTCTAGGTGGGTATGCGGTTGTAGGCCGATGAAGAAAATGGCGGGTTCAACCTTGTCGCGTCCAAAGACCTCTTCTAAAGCCCGGTGGTAAGCAATGGTTTGACGAATGGTCTCAGGCCGTTCGTCGATCACATTGAAGGAGTAGTTGACTGACACCAGATCATTAAATCCAGCAGCCTTCAAGTCTTTACAGTTTTGGAGTACGGTGCGTAAGTTATAGCCCATGCGCATTTTCCGCACTAATTCCTGGGAACCACTGGTGATACCAATTTCGAAGTAATTCATGCCAGTGGCTACCATTAACTCGCACAATTCTGGCGTTAGGTTATCGGCTCGGATGTAGGCCGCCCAATGGATATCTTCCATGCCGGCAGCCAGAATTTTCTGCAAGAGTTCGATGGCATCGTTCATGTAGCGCCGGGCTGGAATGAATTGGGCATCGGTAAACCAGAAGTTACGAATACCCCGCCTATATAACTGTTGCATCTCTGCGACGACTTCGTCGGCAGGATTTATGCGCACCCGCTTGCCTTCGATGACGGTATAGACGCAATAGCAGCAGTTGTGGGGACAGCCTCGCTTGGTCTGGACACCGATATAGAAGTCTTGGTCCTGGAAGTAATACTCGAATTCTGGCCAGATGGCTTGGATATAGTCGTAGTCGCAGGCGGTTTTTTCGATGTCGGTGGGCTTTTCGTGGATCATGCGATCGCGAGGCTGAGTTTCCCCCACCACGTAGCAGCGCTCATCCTGGAAGGATTGCCCCCGCAGTAGCTTTTCGAGTAGAGCTTCCCCTTCTCCCACCGACACAATCGTGCCTGCTGGCAATGAATGGCCGAGTTGCTCATAAAAGACGCTAACGGCCCCGCCTCCGACCAACACTCTAGGGTTGGGATGGTGTCGTCGAGAACGCCGTAGCCCTCGCTTAATCAGCCGCAAATTACGCCATAGTTCGGTGTAGTAGGCGGTAGTCACCCGCAGTCCACCCAAGGCTCCTTTTAGTTTTACCAAAGGATTGCGGGCGTAGAACACTTCAAAGGCATGCTGCAAGGGATTTCCCCCGCGTCCTCCCACTGGGGCATAAATCTGAATGTCTCGCCAAGAATACACCAACAGAGAGGGGCGAAACGCATCGACTGCAGCATCTAGGGCCCGCCCATAGTCCAGGGGGGGAACTGTTCCCAAATCAACGATGTGTTGCTCTGTCTGAGGAAATAGTTTGTGTACATGGTCAGCCAAATAGACGACCCCTATCGGAAAAATGGGGTTACACGGCAATCGAACGTAGAGAATGCGCTCGAGGGTAGCAATCTGGGTGGGAGCAGACAAGGTCTCGGATTGCATGGGTCTTAAGGACTACGCGCGACAGTCAGTTCCGTCGGGGCAGCGTTGCCAACAGCCCGATGGCTTCGGCATAGAATGATCCGCTATTACATCTAGCACTGCTGCCCTTCTCTTCAGGCTAATGAATAGTGCGCCATCAAGCATGGGACCGCTAGTTGGGAACTGCCTTGGTCCTTTGGCACAGGGCTGGGGCATGAGAGGCGATTCCCTTGGTTCTCTTTTGGTTCTCTTAATGAGAGCTGTTCATATATCTTCACGATAACACTGTCTTCCCAGAAGGATGCTTGCAGCCAGTAGACTGTGGCCCACGTTTGGCTATTTTTATGGGCCGGAGAACAGGGGCTGAAGCGCTGGAGGCTAAGCAGGTAGACCTGGTTGGGCAATTGCCGACATAAACTACTGGGGACTTGGTTTTCTTAAGATTTGCTTTATAATTAGCTCCTGTCTGGGTATTGCGGGCCAGGCGCGAGCTAGATGGAGTTGGGGGTGGTGGTATCCGTTATGGTGCAGGGATCAGGGTGTTTGCAAGGCATTGCCGCTATATTTGCCCCATTTAGGAGGACTGATTACATTAGGCCGAGCCGGTTCATGGCACGGCCTATTTAGCGCCGAAGCAGACAGCCCTAATTATTCCAATGGAGTGTTAATGGAGTGATGTCTGAAACATTCAATAAAAGTTGAGTTTTGCAACAATAAATTGCGCTTCTTAGCGGGTTGGTAGTCGCCTTTACAGCAGCCTGGGATCAGCCAGTGCTACCGTTTCAACGGTAGTACCATGCAGTTTTGCTCCTCAGTGTTTATGGCTCAGATTCTTGATCCCCTACCGCCTGACAGCTCTGGTCCTATCCTGTGCTGCTATCTAAATGCCACTAGCAAGATCCAGATTGTTCGCATCACTAACGTTCCCAATTGGTATTTTGAACGAGTCGTATTTCCAGGCCAGCGGTTGATGTTTGAGGCTGTGGCTTGGGCCCTCCTGGAAATTCATACTGGCATGATGGCCAGTGCCATTTTGTCTGATACGATTCCCTGTGCTCGGTTGGCTGTTCAAGAAGAGGAAGACGAGGAGCAAGATACTCCTCAGGACGAGTCAACACCAAAGGAGTTCATCCCCCCCCTCTCTTGAGGCAATGGCGTCATCAGCTGCTGCCATGGCGATCCCTGCAGAGTAGGACTATTTCCTAACCCGAGGTACCTTGATGCATGGTGTAGTGGGCTCCCACTTCTTGAAGAGCTATTAGGTCTCGGAAGAGGGGGTTTTACTGCTTTTTGTTATGGAAGCAAGGAGGCTGCTATAGGTTGCGAAAGGCATAGCCGCCGATGGTTGAGGTGAGAAAGGTAATCAGGAAAATCAGCACATTAGCCCCCATCGTAGAGTCTTTCAGGACATCTGCCTCCTGAAAAAGAGCCTGAAGAAGTGGATCAATGACTTTAGCTCCTAGGTAGCCCGTAATCAGGCCGATGAGCACATTCCAGGTCTCTTGAAATAAGGCAACCTCAGCCTCCGTCTGCGGTGACCCCAGCAAAGCGAGAGACCAGCCCAGAGTAATGCCCGATAGGCCGACCAGCACGGACATGGCAAATGCTCTATTCCAGGCTCCATGAATGATACGGGCAGTAATCAATAAAACAAGTAAGATAACGGGGCCTAGGAAGAGAGCATAGAGGGTTTTAAAGTCCATGGTCTTAGGTCGGCCACATGGGCGCTCAGATGCCGTTGTCTAAGTATTATGAGCATAGGATCTCTATGAGCATAGGATCTCGTAGTCTGTAATCTCAAAGACGGGGCCAACCATGGCCAGGGTCATGACATCGTCGCGAAGCCGCCCCTGCAGCCGCACCGATAGCCCCGGTTGTTGTAGGGCCTCAGGGAGATTGGCGTGGAGTTCGTAGGTGCTGCCGTCGGCGGTGGTCAGGGTCCAGGTGCCCGGCCCCATCTGAACTCGCTGAATAGTGCCTGCCAAGGTGATCATGCTGCCACTGGTCTCCCGGCTGTCTTCGCAATTAGATGGGCGACTCCTAAGCACCCGACGGCGTTCACCGCCAGAAATAATCGGGCTAGGGTCCCTGGCCCCAACCATAGCAACTGCGGATCGAACAGGGCACTGGTGCCGAGGAAAACGGCCATGCCCAGGCTGACGCCGAGGGCAAACCCCTGACCTGGCCCATGGCTCAAGAGCAGGGCCATGAGGATAACGGGAATCAATAGACTGGCGAACAGTGGGTTCAGGGCACTACTGCCGGTGATGACGTTACCCAATTCTGGAATCGAACTGGCGGCCACCCGTAGAGGCCATTGGGGCAGATCGAACACGTAGAGTCCCCGCAGGAAAAACAGCCCGGTGCTGCCCATGACTAGCCCTGCCGATAGGGACCCCGTCCAGGCGAAGGGGACATACTTCTGCAGCAGCCAAGCCAATAGATAGGACCCCAACACCATCGCCAATTTAGGCAGCAGCGCCACGGCGCCGCCGTCGAACCAAAACTTGAGGTTGAGATAACCGTTGTCCCGCAGCCAGCGGATAAAGTGCCGGGGGCTGAGTTGCCCCTGGCCAGCCAGTTTAACGGCTGCCGCCGCATTCAGTTGCCCGGCTCCGTAGTGATTGAGGGGGTCATCGGGCACGGCTTGGGCCGATTGCTGCAAAATGGCAACGATGTCATCGGGGTCGTCGATGCCCACCGCCTTCACCAAGGCGGCCACTCCAGCCACGTGGGGAGCGGCCATGCTGGTGCCCTGAAACGCCTTAAAGATGGGGTTGCCGGTTTCTGGATCGAGGGTGTTTTGCAGGATGCCACCGCGCTGGTTGTCTGGTTGCATCAGGCCTCCGGGGGCGGTCAGATCGACCCCGGCCCCGAAGTTAGAGTAGGGGGTCTTCTGGCCCGTGGCATCCAGGGCAGCCACCGCCATCACATGGGGATAGCGGGCCGGGTAGTTGGCGGCATTCTGCCCGGCATTGCCCGCTGCCGCCACCAGCATCACGCCGTGATCGTGGGCATATTCGGTGGCCTCTCGCAGCACCTGGCTATCGCCAAAGCCCCCCAGACTCAGGTTAATCACGTCGGCCTGGTGGTCGGTGGCAAACTGGATGGCTTCGGCAATGTCAGCCACGGTACCGCCACCGGCGGCACTCAAGACTTTCAGAGGCATGAGTCGGGCTTCGTAGGCAATGCCGGCCACTCCGTAGCCGTTGTTGGTGGATTGGGCGATGGTGCCGGCCACATGGGTGCCGTGACCGTTGTCGTCTATGGCCTCGGTGTGATCATTGATGAAGTCGTAGCCTGCCACAAACTCGGTTTGGGCCAGGTCGGGCACGGGGCTGATGCCAGTGTCGATTACCGCCACGGTCACTCCTTGGCCGCGACTGTCTCCCCAGGCGGCTTCGATGCCGATGTTGCGCAGGTTCCACTGCTTGTTGTAGTCAGGATCGTTGGGGACAAAGTGGGTGTGGTATTGGTAGTTGGGTTCGCTGACCTCGAGCCAGTTGCCTAACCGTGAGCGCCGTAGGGCCTGGCGAAAGGTGCGATCGCGAATGGCTGCCCCGGTGAGCACGTAGAGATTATCCGGGTCGGAAAATTCGCTGTTGAGGTGGAAGCTGATGGGATAGTCGGTTGCGATCGCAGCTAAGACCTGCTCAATCTCGGCATTGGGCACCCCATCGTCCACATCCAGAATCAGGCTGTCATAGTCTCCTGGGGGGCCAGTAAACGTTGCGATCGCCCCCAGCACGCCAACTAAAAATAATGCCGTCCACAGCAACCACTTCATCGCCCACCAACCTCACCGGGTGCCCGTCTGTCTTTTGCCATACTGTCTTTTGCCATATTAGTGCGTGGTGTCGATATCCTGACAGCAATATCGACATCCTTATCACCTTGCCATTGACTACGAGCAACCGTTTCACCCCCCGTTGACGGCAGAGAGAAGCTACCTGACAAATGCAATATACCTGAATCGTCAGGGGGATCGTCGCGTCAGTCCTCTCCGTCACAACCCATTACCGATGATGATAAAAGGCGACCAGTAATAGGGATGGGCGGTGCGGGGTAAATTTTGATCGTCCCCAGGCACATCAAGGTATTCCCGGTCGATGGTGGCGCGGGGGATGTCGCGATCGCTGGGATCGCCGGGCTGGTTGCCATACAGCAAACTGAGCTGGGCCTGCCGCAACGCCTGACTCACCGATACCCGCTGCTCGGGAGTGCTCTGGGCCAGGTTGGCATAGAACTGCTGCATCAGGTCGCTGGTGGCCTGGTCGCTCACCTGCCAGAGGGAGGCAACGACCGTATCGACTCTGGCTCGGAGAAAGGTGCTGGCAATGCTGGCTAACTCCAAGCCGCTTTGATCGACATCTGCCAGTGCCGTCTCACAGGCTGATAGCACCACTAAGCTGAGATTGCGGAAATAATCGGTCGCGGTTTCCAACTCTCGAATGTAAAGCGGTTCACCGATGCCCAGCATCAGGTAAGACTGGTCATCGGCATTAGGTTCAAACACGCCATGGGTGGCAATGTGCAAAACCTGATGCCTGCGCGCTAATCGCAGGGACGCCTGGCTGAAGGCTTCGTTTAAGAACGTTTCTCCCCGATAAATGCCGGGTTCGGTTTCCGTTTCTTTGACGATGGTCGCTAGTTCATCGGGCACGTTGTCGAGGGGATAGCGAAAGCCATGCTCGGGCACCGGATTGGAAAGCCCCAGGCCCAAGACCGATGTTTCATCCAACGTCCTTAGGGGATTATCGGTTTCAGTCTGTTCGGCACCCAACAAGGTCGAAACGGTATAGTTCTCAATCAGATAGTGCTCGCCATCATGCAGCGCCGCAAAGGGAATGTAGCGGGTGACCAGGTCGGGAACGATTACCAAATTAGGCACCTGCCCCTCTGGCAAAGTGGCCTGGAGGGCTTGCAACTCTTGTTCGAGCAGTTCCGGAATTAAATAGTTATGGAGTTCCTGAGCCACGGCCTGCACGGCGGGAATAGCCCTGGCATCACAGCCGCCCCACTCACAGGCTTCCATTAATGTTCGAAACTGGAGCACCGCCTCGCCAATTTGCTGACGACCCACCGGCACCTCAATCGGCACCGCCACACCGCCCGCCGACCCCCACAAGATCCAGAGCTTATCGTCCAGCACCACCGGATACACCAACACCGTCCCGGGATATTTCTCCGCCAGGACACCCGCCGTCCCCTGAAACCCATCCGGATCCAGTTCCTGACGCGCCTGCAAAACCTGCTCGTCCTCTCGCGCGCGACGGGCTTCCTGCTCAGCCTGTCTTTGGGCATTCAGGTCATCCACCGCTTGGTTAAACGCGGCACTGAGCATTTCATAGTGCTCGTCCAGTTCAGCCAGTCTTGCTTCATCACAATTTGCTGATGGAGGAAATTCGCATGCAGCTTCAGCTTTGTCTCGCTCCAACCCAAAGGTGACCAAGTTAGTATGAGCCTCCATAACGACCTCTTCTGCGTCGTCCAACTCAAATTCCCGAGTTTCGATATTGGTCACCCGCCCTCGTGTAAACTCTTGCAGTTCCTGCACCTTGAGCAGTTCCAACACCTGCTGCGCTTCCAGAATGTCGCCTCTGGCCAGGAGCAGATCGGCCAGGCGACGGTAGGTGTCGGCCACACTGTCGGTATAAGACTGTTGCAGCGCTTGGGGTAGTCCGGTTAACCCGCCGCGAATCAACTCGCGCACGTTGACGGAGGCTTTGAGGAAGACAATAGCCAGATCGGGTTGCTCGAGTTGGGCAAAGGTGTGGCCTAAGTTGCTGAGAGCGATCCCCGTCTCAGCCTGGCTGCCAATGGCTTGCGTCAGGCTGAGCGATTGCTGGTAAAAGTCAATGGCGCGCTCATAGTCGCCCAGGGAAGCGTAGACCAGGCCCAAGTTGCCCAGGGAAGCAGCTTCTCCACCGCGATCGCCAATGTCGTGCCTAATGGCTAAGGATTGCTCATGAAAGTCAATAGCCCGTTCATACTGTCCTAGAGAACGGTAGGTAATACCTAAGTTGTTCAAGGCACGTCCTTCTCCAGCGCGATCACCGATGTCTTGGGCAATCGCTAAGGCTTGTTGATGGAAGTCAATAGCTTGCTTGTATTCACCTAGAAAAAAGTAAACAACGCCCAGGTTACCTAAGGCAGTAACCTCACCCTTTTGGTTAACAATCTCGCGAGCAATGGCTAAATGTTGCTGAAAAAAGTCAATGGCCCGCTCGTATTGACCCAAAGACAAGTAAGAAGCACCTAAATTGCCGAGAGTATCAGCTTCCAATTGAGGGTCACCAATATCACGGGCAATGGCTAAGGCTTGCTGATGGAAGTCAATAGCCCGTTCGTACTGACTCAGTGAAAAATAGGCCCCAGCCAAGTTGTTTAGGGAAGCAGCCTCTCCCCAGCGATTGCCAATATCACGATCAATGGCTAAGGCTTGCTGATGGAAATCAATGGCCCGCTCGTATTTCCCTTGGGCGAAGTAGGCATTGCCTAGGTTGCCCAGGGAGACAGTCTCCCCCTGGAGATCGCGAATGTCAAGGAAAATCGCTAAGGCTTGCTGATGGAAGTCAATAGCCCGCTCATATTGCCCCAAGAGATTGTAGGTATTACCTAAGTGATTCAAGGCATAGGCCTCTCCCCAACGGTTGCCGGTGTTGCGGACAATGACTAAGGCTTGCTGATGGAAATCAATGGCCTGCTCATATTGCCCCAAGAGACTGTAGGTATTTCCTAGATTGTCCAAGGCATAGGCCTCTTCCCTGCTGTCGCCGATGTCGCGAGCAATGGCTAAGGCTTGCTGATGGAAATCAATGGCCCGCTCATATTGCCCCAAGAAACGATAAGCTCCGCCCAAATTGTTTAAGGCTTTAGCTTCCTCTCGGCGATCGCTGATGTCACGGGCAATGGTTAGATGTTGCCTATAAAAGTCGATGGCGCGCTCAAATTGCCCTAGAGAAGCATAGGCGATGCCTAGGTTGCTTAAGGCAGTAGCTTCCCTATGGCGATCTCCGATGTCTCGGAAAATGGCTAAGGCTTGTTGGTAAAAGTCAATGGCGCGATCGTATTGAGCTAAGGAATCATAGATACTACCCAAGTTGCCCAGAGCACGTCCCTCCTCGGCGCGATCACTAATGTCGCGTGTAATGGCTAATTGCTGCTCATAGAGGCTAATAGCCTGCTCATATTGGCCGGTATTGCGATAAGCAATACCTAGATCACCCAGGACATAGCTTTCCAAAACACGATCGCCGATTTCGCGAGTGATAGCTAGAGATTGCTGATAAGTGTTAATAGCCTGCTCATATTGTCCGAGTCTGTTGTGTTGAAGGCCCAAGTTGTATAAGGCAGCAGCTTCTCGCTGGCGGCTTTCCTCAGGAAATGCTTCGCGAACCCTAGGCTCTCGATAGATAGCTAACGCCTGCTCATATTGTCTGAGTTTGTTGTATACGAGGCCCAAGTTATAAAGTGCAGCAGCTTCTCGCTGGCGACTTTCCTCAGGAAATGCTTCGTGAACCCTAGGCTCTCGATAGATAGCTAATGCCTGTTCCCAAGATTGCAATGCCTCGCGAAACTGACTAGTGTCATACTGCTGAATGCCTTGGTGGAAGAGTCGATCGGCTTCGGCTTTGCGGTCTCCAGCGCTCTCGCCTTGGGCCAGGGCAGGGGGGAGGAGAGCGGGAGTCGGGGGAAGAGGGGAGAGGGGGGTGAATAAGGCGGTGGCGGCGACTAAACCGAGTAGCTTGGCTGGGTAACGCATGGGAGTTCGTTCCAGTCCTGGGGGTTGACACCAGGATATATGTCTGAGCCGGGGGGAGTTATTCAGGTTTGTGGCGTTTTGTGAAGAGGAGGGAGCTTGCCCCGAGCGGAGGCGAGGGGGGAGTGGGGAGTGGGGGAGTGAGGAGAGGGGGGGGATGGGGAGATAGGGGGATATGGAGGGGCTTGCTGTGAGCGGAGTCGAAACCAGCGGGTTCAGAACTGTCCTGCAGCACAAACGTGGCCTGCCAGAAATGCTACGCAAGCATCCCCTACAGGCTGTCGTGTGATCTAAAGCTTATCTGGGTCAACTCCCAGCTCTCGAAGCTTAGCCGCCAGAATCTCATTGCGCTGCCGCTCAGCCACCACCGCTTCCTCGGGGGTGGGCAGCAATTGCTTATCGGCAGTGAAAAACCGTAACTGGTTCTCACGGATCCCTAGAAAGAGCTGCAATTGCTAGACTCCACAGCCATCCTGCCGCAGTCGGTTCCCGCTCAACGTATTGCCCATCCACCAGATGAAATCCACGAAACTCCAGCGTGTTGGGGTCAAACCAGAAATAGTCGGGGGTCCGGAAAGTATCTTGATAGATTTGCTTCTTCAAACCCCGGTCGGTGTCAGCCGTGGAATCCGACAGTAATTCCACAATCACGTTTGGGTATTTGCCATCTTCTTCCCACACCACCCAGCTTCTGCGCGGTTTGCGCTCGGTGTCCAGTACCACGAAGAAGTCCGGACCAAAAATATTCTGAACCGCCTCCATTGTCTCAGTAACCAGAGAAGGTTCAGAATGTTTTTGCATAAAATCTTCTGACTTCCGCTGGTGTGGACTGTAGTAAATGGTGAGATTCTGAGTGCCTGACAGAAGTAGCTGAAAGGTAGTCATATCAGGACAAAGAGGAAATAGGCAGAGCTCGTGTGCGAGGCTGTAGTTACCACACTGACGGCCAAAGCGACATGCCAAGCTCTACCCAGCTCTATGATCAACTGCTGCACTATCTGCGTCAATACAGCCACTACCGGGACTTGCGCCATATCAAAGCCCTATCTTGGATGGTCACCGCCCTGATTTGTAGTGGTGAGCTGAGCCCACCTGCTTGGGAGTCCTACGTGATAAGCCGTGCCAACAAAGCGCAAAGCTTCGAGCGGCGGTGGCATCGATTTTTCGGCAACCGGCTCGTTGAGATAAATCAGCTCTACCTACCGCTGGTGCTGCTGACGCTGAGGCAGTGGGAGGGCAAGCGGCTGTATCTGGCACTCGATACAACGGTGCTGTGGAACCAATACTGCATGATTCACCTGTCAGTGGTGTGCTGCGGACGAGCAGTCCCGCTACTGTGGCGAGTGCTTGAGCATGGCAGTGCAACGGTGGCTTTTGAAGAATACCGCCCTTTGCTGCGCCGTGCCCGGTGGCTTTTGAGGCAGTACCCGAACCTAATGCTGCTGGCCGACCGAGGCTTTGCCAACCACGACTTGATGAGTTGGTTGCAAGCGAGCAGTTGGCACTACTGCTTGCGAGTGCCCTGCGATGTCCTGCTGCACGGGCCAAGGCGTTATCCGACTGAAGTGAGATATCTGTGGCCGCCAAAAGGCGAGGCGATTTTCTATCGAAATGTCAGGCTGTGGCAGGATGGCTCCCACCAGTGCAACATCGTGCTGGCGACGCTTAAAGGCGTCAAAGAGCCTTGGGCCGTCATCACCGATGAACCGCCTACCTTGCAGACGCTCTGGCGCTACGCGTTGCGTTTCAGAGTAGAGGAGCTGTTTTTGGATAGCAAATCAGGAGCTTTCGAGATTGAAGACTCCCGAATCCGCTCAGCGGTAGCCCTTGAGCGACTTTATCTAGTGGCCGCTATTGCACTGCTTTATGGAACAACCACTGGCATGGCGGTTCAGATTGAAGGCCTTAGGCAGCAGGTAGACCCTCATTGGCGGCGCGGACTCAGCTACCTCAAGATTGGATTGCGCTGGCTTAAGGGAGTCGTTCACAAAGGACGACAGCTTCTAGAGCCGATAGCGCTGTTAGTCCGTGACCCAGAGCCTTGTTTTGCCTCCAAAAAAGCGGAGCACGACTATTACGACCAAATCTGGTTCTCTCGCATCCGCTCTCTATCCTGCCGACTAGAGTAAAAGATGTGTCAGGCAGTCAGGCTGCCATCTCAACCCGCATCCACCCTTTGTCGTAGTAGCACCGAGCTTTGTCAAAGCCGGGTCGAGTACACAGCGACACATACGATTCCCAGGTGGCAGGTATCCAGGTATCCGTTGCAATGCCTTGTGGACGTGATGCAGTATCGACCATGCTGCTAACCCCATGTTTGTCATTATCCTAACGGTTGGGAAATAGGAACGGTTGGACGCTGCCATCGGGCAAAATCTCTGGTAACCACTCATCGCCACGATGCTCCGTCCCGTCCCACTTCTGCGGCCCAGTCTTTGCCGCAATCAACTCTCGAATTCGCGCCAACTTTTCGTCATTAACAACGCCCCCAGTTCAAAGACCTCTCCCCCACCCTCCGAGCCGACATCAGATCCCTCTTCGGCAGTTACCAGCAAGCCTTTACCGCCGCCGACCTGATACTGATGAGCCTGGGGCGGACTAAAATGATTGCTGATCGGTGTCGTCAGAGTGCGTTGGTCGGAGACCGGTCCGGTAGGACCATCGGGCAACAACGCCTCAACTCCCTGTGGGTGCATATCTCAGCCTTAGATCAACTTGACCCGCGGCTGCGCCTCTATGAAGGCTGCGCCTCCCGCACCATCGGACACCCCGAAGAAGCCACAGTAGTGAAGTCCCACGTCCAGAAACCCCAGATCACCTACCTTTTCTATCCCGACTTTGACAGAGAACCGCACCCGGCCTTGCACACCAGCATGGCGATCGCCCTGCGTGATTTGCATGTCCGCTACCGCGACTACGACCAGGAAAACCCGCCCCTGCTGCACCAAAAAGATCAGCTCATCACAGAGGACTATCCCGGCTACGCCAGGTTCGCCAAACTCAGCCAGCAAGAACGCAAGTGGGGCCTGTTGAAAGATAGTAAAGCGATCTACGATCTGCGTGGTTGGCAGCAGTGTCTAGCTGATTGCGGAGCCGAGTTGAGAGACCATCGGCTGGTCTGGCGTCCAGATGCGACCGAGTATCAGAAACAGGCGGTGACCATTCATTCTCAGTCCGAGCATTAAACTAGAATCAAGTTCACGGGTTGCGATCGCGAGCATCAAGCTATGACTCTATCGACCTCTCAGATTCAAACCGATACTTGGGTAAAAGCTACCTGGGAAGAGTTTGCAGCGGCCATGGACGATCCGCAGTATGAGAAAAGTCGCGGCTACTTTGACAATGGCTACATGAGGATTGAGATGGCTCCGCTCGGGTCGAGGACATGCGCGACAAAACACACTGATTTCTCAAGTCATCAGTCTTTATGGGATGCTTCGTAACCTTCGGGTTGTCGGCTTAATGAATTGCAGCATTTATAAGCCTGGGGAGCGAGGTTGTCAGCCTGACATGGCTTTCTACGTTGGAGCAGATTTTCAGATTCCGCCTCAGGATAATGCACCGATTGATGTGAATGTATTTGGGCCACCCACCTTAGCGGTCGAGATTAGCGGTAGCACCTTTAAGGATGACTTGGGTGCGAAGCGGTTGCTTTATGAGCGGTTGGGCGTATCGGAGTACTGGGTGGTGAACGTCGCCGAACAGGATGTGATTGCCTTTGCTGTTGCCGATCAGCGCAGCGGTGAAGTTCAAATGTCAGAGGCGTTGTCAGGGCTAGAGGTCAGCTTGGTGGAAGAGGCGCTACGCCGCTCCCAAACCGAAGACGACAGCACCCTCATGCGTTGGCTCATGAATACATTGCAGTGAAGCATCCTCAAAGACCTAATTAGCAGAGGATGAGTTCTGATGCTTGACGTTGACAAGGTGGCCGCAGTTGCCCAGTCTCACTCCCCGCAAGAGCTCATTGCCGCTTTGGTATGGCAGCGACGGTTTAACGAGTTTGACGGTCAAGAGGTTATCACCGATTTCGCTCAGCATCCCGAACTCTGGAAAAGTTTTCTCTTCACCAAGCCCATCTACGCCCCCGACAAAGACGGACTGAGTTTTAACGGCATCTTAGATACCCTACTGGCCATGGCCAACTATCGCCCGATGTCAGAGACGAGCATTCTGCACTTTATTCCCTATCCTGCCGACACGCTGTACGTGCTGACCGAAAACCAGGATGTTTTAGTGGCTCAGCTGATGGATTTGGGCAAAAAGTGGCGAGCCGACGTGGTCGATGTGTGTGACGGCAATGACCTCGAAGAAGAGGAAGACTGGGAATTTCGGGACTATGTTGCCCTCCGGCTGCGAAGAGGATTGTGGGGCAAAACCTTTGGCGGCAAGCAAGATGCCGTCGTGATTTCCTTCTGGTGGGATTAAGATCCAAACCCAATACCGCACCTATTGCTTTGTTGAGCGCTTCGTAAACTTTCGAGCGTTTTCGAGCAAGTTGGTTTGGCTCTCCTGGGATAATTATGCAGCAGCAGGAGAAAAATGCCAGCAGATGAGGCAGCGGAGCCGAAATCGCTCAAAGTTGGTGAACCCGTAACCAGAGCGCTTGATCAACTTTAGGCGAGTATTGATGCCTTCGACGACACCGCTTGTGGTGCGGTGTTCAAAGTACTGGAGGATTTCGCCAAACCATCGCTTCATCGTTGCCACAGCCTCGGGGTAGAGGGATTGCGCGGTTCCCATCCAGCCCAGGAAACCCGGCAGGGCTTGAGCCCAAGACTGAGCCTCAAATAGAGTCCTAAAGGCTTCTTTGGTCTGATGCATCAAGGCGAGTTTCGGCGAAACAGCTTTGACCTCAACGAGCTTGTCCTGCTGGGTCTTGGTGAGATGGGCTTCTGGCTTGAGGAGGGCATACTTACTGGATTTGAGCGCTGCTTTAGCCGCCTCAGGAGTGACGCCCTCGGCTAAAGCCTCGGGTGTCCGCCGGAGGGCGTTACGGGCTTGATTCAATTCCTGATTGACCAGACTCATGACATGGAAACGGTCGGCCACAATCTCGGCTTGAGGCATCAGGCGATGCACTAAGCCCCGGTAATTGCCGGAGAGATCCATGCTGACTTCTTCAATGTTTGAGAGCACTTCGGCACCCCAGGTGTTGAGCACGGCTTCAATCGCCGCATGAGTCCGCGCTGGAGCCATCCCAATCAGCCTGTGAGTATCGAGGTCACTCAAGACCACAGCAAAGTCCTTGTGACCTTTACGTAGCGCGATTTCGTCGATGCCCAACCGCCGCAATCCACTCAAGTCAATACAGACTTTTTTTCGCTGACATACTCCACCATGGACCAGACGATATCTTCGCTCAACCCGTGCTGTCGCGCCACATTAGCCGTATTACTATGAATCACCTCACTCACCACCACCTCGGCATACCGGTCCGTGTACACCCGACGCGCGCCGACAAACTCCAGCTCCTCGCTGAAGGGTTTACCGCAGGTCGAACACTTAAACTGGCGGCGATTCACCCGTAACCAGGTCTTCCGGTAATGGCTGATGGGTAGGTCACGCACCAGGTAGCCATGATTCTGATGGAGGTGGTGGCTCAAAGTCCCGCAGCGAGGACAGATTGCTGTGTCCCTGTGCGCTTCTACCTCCAGAATCAAGCCATCCTCGCTCTCCTGGTATGACTCCACATCAATGCCAGACAACCCCAAGAGTTCACTCAAGAGAGGTACCATAGCGATACGGTATAGCATCTACTACACCAGCATACTCATTCCTGCAGAGCCGTTGGTTTTCACTAGAGAAAAGTGACGGGAGAAAGCCTGTGTTTGGTCTGGATAATCTGATAAATATGCTCTTCGAGACGGCGATGGGAAGCATCAACCGCAATGAGCGCGTCATTCAGCTGCTCAAGCGGCTCAATCTCGACCCTGACCATCCGCCTGCAGACTTCACCGGAGTTTATCAGTACGCCCTGGTGGAATATGGCGTGGGCAAACCGCGCTCAGTGCTAGAAATCTTTCGCCAAGCCGAGATTCAGGAACTCTTCCGCGAAGCCCTGGAGCGCAACACGCCCGCCATTTTGCTGAAGAACGGCGAAGCCTTTCTCGCCGACCATCCCCTTCAAGCGGATCTCCAGGCCAATAATGTCGATATCCGACGCGAGTTTTACGCCTTTGCGGCGGTCTTTATTGAAGTGGCTAAACGCACCCGCACTCCCGCTGAGATTCTGGCGGAGCAAAAGCTGGAATCCCTGCATCGCCAGATTGGCGGCCTGCAAGAGCGGCTAAATCGCCTGCCGACCATAGAGGGAATCCGCACCGAAATGGCTCGGTTGGCGGCTCAAGAATATCCCGCTTTACCGGGAACGGCGATCGCCCCCGAGACCTTCAGCGCCGAACAGTGCAGAGCCTTTGCCCTAGCCCAACAGATGCGCGGCTGGTTCGAAACCTTGGGCTTTCGCTTCGAGTCTCACGAAATCTGGCAAGAAGACGCCTTTGAATGGATTATCAACATTCCTGTGCGGCGAGGGCGGTACGATCACCCTCCGCGATCTGCACGTCCGCTACCGCGACTACGACCAGGACAATCCGCCCCTGTTGCATCAAAAAGATCAGCTCGTGACCGAGGACTATCCGGGCTATGCCAAGTTCGCCAAGCTCAGCCAGCAAGAGCGAAAATGGGGATTGCTGGAAGACCCCAAGGCCATTTTTGATTGTCGAGGTTGGGAGCAGTGTTTAGCCGAGCATGAAGCGGAACTCAGGGGGCATCGGCTGGTATGGCGTAAAGATGCCACCGACTATCAGAAGCAGACAGCGGCCATTTATTCCCAGTCCGAGCATTAAACTAAGGGCAAGTTCAACCGCACGATAGCAGATCAACATAGTGGCGAAGTGCAAACCTCAGAAGTGTTACCGAGGTTGGAGATAGCTTTAGTGCTGGATTCAGCGGTTATTGACGCTTATATCTATGACCAATCCCAATCAAGTCACTCCTAATCCTGAAGATAATGACCAATCTGCTCAATCGCCTCCACTAGAATCTACTGAAACTGAGGAGCCCCAAGGTGAAGCATCTCAGAATCCAGAAGCGTCCATCGCCTTAGCCAACATTAGTGACCAGCTGTCTGAAGCGGATTCATTAGGGTTTCAGCCCTATGTGTTGGCGATCGCCGAGTTTTTGACCAGTGAGAAAACCCAGCCGCCGCTGACGCTCTCGGTTGAGGGAAAATGGGGCAGTGGCAAGTCTTCCTTAATGAAGCAGGTGCAGCTAGAAATTGAGCGCATCGAAGAGAACAGGCATAGGCCTAAGCCCAAGACAGTATGGTTTAATGCCTGGCGGCACGACAAAGTGGAAGCCCTTTGGGCGGCGTTTGCTCTGGAGTTTTTGCAGCAGATCACGACGCCCCAAACCATGGGTGAAAGATGGTCGATCTGGAAGGGTAGTTGGAAGCTGTTTTGGCAGCGGCTTAAGTGGCGTGAAAACTGGGGAGACTTAATTCGTATTCTTTCGTTGAGCGTGTTCTTTGTCAGCTTTGCGGTGGCTCTCCCGGTGCTTGTTTGGCGAGTGGGGCTTGATGGCGTCAATCAACTGTCAGATCAAATTGTCTGTCGGTTGTCGCCTCAATCAGAGACTGAAAATAGCGACCCGTCAGATACAGACAACAGCAACCCGCAAAATTCGGAAGCTTGCTTAAATTTTGAAGCAGATCGATCAACATCAGGGTCTATCCTGAATTGGCTCTTGTTTTTAGGTGGGTTTGCGGGTTCGACAACCGGCTCGCTAGCTTTGCTTGTTAAGTTGGGCGAGATTGTTGGCAACCCTAAAAACGATTTGAAGCAATACCTGGAAAGTCCTGACTATCAAGGGCAGGTCGCTTTTATTGAAGAGTTTCACAGAGACTTTGCAAAAATTGTGAGTGCCTATGCAGGTAAAGGTAGCAAAGTCTATGTGTTTATTGATGATTTAGACCGCTGCGAGATGGCCAAAGCTGCCGATTTGATGCAGGGGTTAAATTTGATGATTGCCAATGACCCACATCTGATTTTTATCTTGGGGATGGATCGCGAAAAAGTAGCCGCAGTCATTGCCTTAAAACAAAAAGATATTATGCCCTATTTGCAATCTTCTGCAATGGTTTTGAATGCGACTACTCAAGCCAGCCGAACCGAGCTCAGGGGGCTGGAATATGGCTATGAATTTATTGAAAAGTTTGTGCAGCTTCCCTTTCAAGTACCTCAGCCGTCTGAACGAGAATTTGTATCGTTTTTGGCAACCCTGTCGCCTCAGCAGCCTCTAGCTTCAGAGAGTGCCGTTTCCAGGCGAAAGCCTTTATTATCTAACAGCTGGGCTGTCAGGTGGAAAAAATTAACAGCATGGTCGCGGAGACGGCTAAACATTCCGGCGGAACCAGCAACCACCTTAGGAGAGTCAGAAACTGGGGCCAACCCGGTCAATCGGTCTGAAGAAATATCAGTAGAGTCAACGATTACTCAGCAAGTATATGACATTAAGTACACCAACGATTCTGAATTGGTGAAGCAGATTGTGCTGAGGATGGCTCCCATATTGGACTATAGCAATCACAGTTGAATTTCGAACAGCATTCCATAGACTATAGGCTTTGTAAGCGATTCTCATTCTAAATTCAGTTAGGCTTGCTATATAACCCTCGGCGCATCAAACAGTTTATTAATTTGTTTCGATTACGAGTTTTTATTGCTGATAATACCGGGCTTTTCAATCAAGTAACTCACCCATCAGGTGCAATATATGAATTTCCCCTAACCCTGGAACAGCTCAGCAAATTTACGGCCCTGTGTATCAAGTATCCGCTCTTACGGGTAGACCTAGAAAAAGATGAGACATTACTGTCTCACTTACAGAAGCGGGCTTTATACGCTGGCACGCAGGATACATCGAATAACGGCCATCAGAATGATGCCAATGGGGAACAAATAGCTAGTGACGCAGCGAGCCCCAGGGTGGAATACTGGATCAACCAGCCTCAACTGGCTCAACTGCTGCGTTTAGGCTGCGACACCTCAAAGGGGGACGACAATCAATGGAAAGACACCTACAGTTTTGAGACTGTTGATATTAAAAAACTGCTTCAGGTTTCCCCCCAGGTACTTCCCATCGATCGGGTTGGACTGCGCTCTGAAAAGGGGGTTGATTATCGTCGCCTGCGCGCTTATCTAAGGGCCAAGCGCTGGCGAGAAGCCGATGAAGAAACTTACAGAGTTATGTTAAAAGCCGCTGATCGAGAAGAGCAAGAATATCTTGATATCGACGACATCAAACGTTTTCCCTGTGCCGATCTGCAAACTATTGATGGCCTCTGGGTTACTGCCAGTAATGACCGATTCGGCTTTAGTGTGCAGAAGCAGATTTGGATAGAGGTGGGTGGTAAGCTTGATTTCGTAGATGGCTACAGTGCGCCGATTACGGCAGGTAACTTTGTCGATTTGGTCAGCCGTGGCTTTTACGATGGCCTAGAGGTTGAAGATAGAGATGCCGTGTACGCGGCCTATGAAAAGATGAGCGATCGCAACGGATGGCGTGTAAATGGAGAGTACATCCGCTACAGTCAAGTAACTTTTGATACCTCAGCCCCGGACGGACACCTCCCTCGTGGACACCTCCAACGTGTGAAGGGAGTCGGGTTCGGACGGGGTGGGGTGTTGTTGGTTGTTCCTTCTCTCGCATCCAGACTTGTAAACTGTAGCAGATAAGCGCTCCAGCCCGATCCAAACGTTTTATTGCTAACCTCCTCCACACGGAAAATCAGGTGTTTCGGAGGTTTGTTACCTGGCACCGGGGGTCACGTCGTATCCGCAAATTGAGCAGTCCCAGTAGTTTGATGGGCAAAGGGCTCTGCCCGTGCCCATCAAACCCCTCGAATACCATGCTCCGCCTTGCTATTCCAATTCCATATCATCAAAAGCCGCAATAGCCTCCATATGGGTTCCCCAGTCGGCTTGGTAAAACCCTTGCGTAACCGCTCGATGAAACGAACTATAAGGCCAATCCGCAGGTTGCTCACAATAGCCGTGTTTCACCGGATTGTAGTGGATGTAATCCAGATGCCGCTCCCAATCTTGCTGATCTCGAATCCAATGCTCCCAAAAGCGCCGCTGCCAAATGCCCTTTTCCCGCTTGCGTCGTTTAGAGTCATTCACGCAGCCGTCTTTTAATCCGGCGGAAAACTTACGTTTGATAACCATCCAGCGTATCGAAAAATTATCGTCATCCTCGGGCAATCGCCAGAGAGTATGTAAATGGTCGGGCAGTACTACAATGCCGTCAATAACAAAGGGATGTCGCTGCATTCCGTGTCTGAAAGCTGCTCTGAGACGATCGATATTGCGAATCAGCAACGGTTGACGGTTTTGCGTGACGACTGTGAAGAAGTACGTTCCTCCAGGGTGGTAATAGCGTCGGTAGTCCATAAAGTAAATGGCTGATGAGCTGATGGGCACGCTGCGCTTTGCCCATCTTACTGGGGCTTTTAGGCTCAGCTCATCAGTTAAATGAACTAGAGTTGAATGGCACTGACATAAGAGAGCAAAAAAGGCTTCAAGCGCTTGATCTGTAAGAATCAAAGCGTCGAAGCCCATAACCATGTCTCTATGATGCCGAATCGTGCAGCAGTCCTCAAGGAGCAATACCAGAACAGCATCGGTCTACCGTTTAGCGATGTGCTGCCGGAAGCAGAGATTCAGGCGGTGCTGGAGGCCCAGGGAGTCACTTATCGCCAAGTGCTTTACACCCCGATAGTGGTGCTGTGGAGTTGGCTGTCGCAAGTTCTCGATTCGGACAGCAGTTTGAGCCATGCTGTCAAGCGCGTGACGACCTGGATGCGGGTGGCTGGATTGAGCGTGCCGTCGGCGGATACGGGCGCCTACAGCAAAGCCCGCAAACGCTGGCCCGAATCGATTTTTCCACCGCTTGTAAAGCGCGTCGCCACGGCTTTACAGGCGCAGGTATCCCCAGCTCAGCGGTGGTGCGGTCGGGTCGTGAGGGCGTTTGATGCGACGACGATTTTGATGAGCGATACCGAAGTGAATCAACGGGCGTATCCCCAGCACAGTAATCAAAAGAGCGGCTGTGGCTTTCCCCTCCTGAAGCTGCAAGTGTGGTTTTGTGTGACCACAGGAGCGGTATTGGAAGTCGCAATGGCTCCCTTTCGGGTCAGTGAATGGCGCTTAGCCCGTCACCTCTATCAGACGTTGTGCCCAGAGGATGTGGTGGTGGCCGATTCGGCTTACGGCACCTATGTCGATTTGGCTGGAGTCACCGCGATGGGAGCCGATGCCGTCTTTCGCAAGCATCATCAACGCCGTTGTGATTTCAGGCGCGGCAAAAAGCTAGGCATTGGCGACCACATCGTCCGGTGGCAGCGCCCGAAAAAATGTCCTCATGCCCTTTCACCGGAGGAGTTTGAGGCGTTGCCCGAGGCGCTTGAGGTGCGCGAAGTCTATCTCTCGATTCAAGTCCCTGGGTTTCGCCCGAGCAACTTTGTGGTAGTGACCACCTTGATAGACCCCAAACGCTATCCTAGAGCCAAATTGGCCCAACTCTATCAGTTGCGTTGGCAAGCCGCTGAAGTCAATCTCAGACATCTCAAAACCACCTTAGCCATGGAGATGATTGCCGCCAAAACCCCTACCATGGTGACTAAAAGTATTTGGGTGCATTTGTTGGCCTACAATCTGCTGCGAACGCTGATGTGGGAAGCCGGCGCCGATGCCGAGGTCGGGGCTTTGCGGCTCTCCCTACAGGGCACGCGGCAACAATTCAATCATTTCCGACCCGAGTTGCTGCATCTCTCGCCATCTGCGCGACCGCAAGGCTACCAAGCCTTGTTAAACGCTGTGCGGGAGTTGATTATCCCTTTTCGACCGCACCGCTCAGAACCCCGAGTGGTCAAACGTCGCCCCAAACCGTTCCCCAGAATGCAAGAACCGCGCTCGGTTGCGAAAGCTAAACTAGTTGCTTGATACGGCTTATGTCAGTGCCATTCTACTAGAGTTGAATGACAATAGCTCAAAGGAGGTTTCTATGGACGCAATCACGACTAAGCAGGCAGAACAAGACCTCGACGGACTCATTGAACGAGTTATTGCTGACGTACAGCCCACCATTCTCTGTAACGACAAGGGCGATCGCGTCGTTGTCATGCCGCTTGATGAATTCAACGCCTGGTAATACCAATTTTGTATGAAGCGCACGTCTTCACAATTCCTGAAAGCCTTGACACTTAAGAGTTTCAGTCAGCCAATAGTTGCAGCCTCAAATGTAATTGGTATAAGAAACGCTCTACCTCCTCTCCAATCCCGCTAATGCTGCCCACCTGATGGGCTCCATACAAGACGCTAAAGCCGGAAACGTTACCGAGCAGGAACTAACCTTAGACACCGACTAAACTAAGAAGTACACCAACTTCAGAGCAGGTGAATTGCGATAATGTCAGCGCTGATTTTTCAAGTCAATGCATTCTGGGATGCGGATGCAGCGGTCTGGGTTGCAACTAGCGAAAAATGAAGCTATCCAATGTTTCTCAGCCAATTTCCAAGTCAAACGCAACAAGTCTTACCGCGATCGCTATCAGCTTATCGGTGTAACCTTTGGTAGACGTAGGCTTAAGATCATCTTTCAGCTCAAGGAGCATAACATCGTTCGTATTATCACTGGATGGCCATTATGAGTATCAGCCCCAACCCCCATCACGCACTATCTGAAGCAGAGATTGATCGCATCGTTGAGCAACAAGCTGATGACGAGACCGCCTGGGAAGAGTCCATTGCAGTGAATCGACAGCCTGCCTTTTTAGTCTTACCAGAGGACGTCGCTGAAAAAGCCTCATTTTTTGCTAGTTTGTACCACGCAGACAGTGTAGAGTCCTGGCTTGTTCAAATTATTCAGCAAAGGATCGCGCTAGAAGAAAGCGCTTTCAACAAAATTGAAGCTGACCAACGAAACGGGATGAAGGCTTCATACAGTAAAGGAAAGAACCAATGACGACTGCATCAACCAACATCGGCACACTGGTCACACGCACACCCGGCCTCCATGGCGGGAGTCCCCATATTTCAGGTAAAGGTATTACCGTGCGTCGCGTTGTTACTTGGTACAAGCGGGGTTTAAATGCAGAGGAAATCTGCGATCGCATCGGCAATCTGACCCTCGCAGAAGTGTATGCGGCTCTTACTTACTACCACGCCAACAAAACCGAGATAGAAACTGATTTGGCGATGCAAGCTGCCGAAGCCAAGCGTTTAGAGTCGCTTCATGGTGGAAATCAGCCAGCTAGCCATGAGTGAAATTCGGCTATACATTGACGAAGACTCCATGGACCAAGCCTTAATTAGTGCCCTAAAAGCCAGAAATGTAGACGTGATCACGGTTCTGGATACTCAAACCGAAGGTTAGCTTGACGCAGAGCAACTTACATTAGCAACCTCTCAAAAACGAGTACTGTACAGCCATAATGAGGAGGTGATTGTGAAATGGCAGACGTAGAGAACTACCGTCAACTCGTCCAATCCCCGAAACACTCCACCAAGTAAACTTCACCTTGATTCAGCACCTCCACAATCGAGCCCAGCGTTGCGGCAGGCGCATGAACGCGATCGCCTAAATCGATATCCTCCTTCAGCCGAACCGTGTCATGATCTTGCCCCCGACTCAATCGTCCCCCTAAAAACAATGCAGCCGCTATCTGTGAAGATACGACTGCACGCGGTAAATAGACTAGAGCTAAGCCAGGCACACCTATCGCGAGCTGAGGACAGGGCTGAGCACTCAAGTGTCCAGTCTAGGAAGGCTAACTGGTTTGCCACCGCTGTGGGGTGACGATACTGCCATAGCTGCACCTATGCCGAACTCAGGTTATTTATTGGGATCGCCGCTGAAGGGCTGCACCCCAGTCGGGGGATAGTCGTCATGGTTGGGCCCAAACAGTTCTAGAACAGCATCCACCAGGTCGCCAAAGAAACCTCGCTTCTCTTGGATGGCTGGAATCGCCTGCTTCAGATGATCGGATGAGAACTCATAGCCATGCTGCTGGGCCAAGTTCACCAGCTCGTTAGGATGATCGGCATCCTGTAGCCGTTGTTTTAGTTGCTGATCTTCAGCGGCTTTCGACAGAAAATCAAGGGCCTTCTCTTTGGACATGGGTGATCCCTCTGCAAACTCCTTTAATTTTAGTGTCTACGGCCATGGCCCTGGTCGGCTGCGGTCAGCAACAGGCCGTAGTAAATCTTGAGAAGCCGCAATGGGAAGGGTATCGTGCTATACCGCCAGGAAAGTTTGAATCACCTCGTTGCTGAGGTCTTCGGTGGGCCCTGACGCGACAATGCCGCCCTTCTGCATGGCGTAGTAGTAATCGGCCTGGCGCACGAAGTGGAGATGCTGTTCCACCAGCAAGACGGAAATGCCAGTGGTTTCAATGATGCGGCGCACGGCGGCCTCAATATCCAAAATGATCGACGGCTGGATCCCCTCGGTGGGTTCATCTAACAACAGTAATTGGGGTTGGCCCATCATGGCCCGTGCGATCGCAAGTTGCTGCTGCTGGCCGCCGCTGAGGTCGCCTCCCATGCGGTTCAGCATGGTTTTCAACACCGGGAATAGTGCGTAGATTTCCTCAGCCACTTCTTGGGACCGCTGACCTCGTGTTCCCAGTGCCTCCTGGCCGATGAGCAGATTTTCCTTCACCGTCAGCCGGGGAATAATTTCCCGCCCCTGGGGGACGTAGCCAATGCCCAGACGCGCCCGCCGATCCGGAGAGAGCGACACGATGGACTGTCCTTGAAAATAAATATCCCCGCGGCGGGGGCGCAACAGCCCCATGATGTTCTGCAGCAGCGTCGTCTTACCGACCCCATTGCGGCCAATCAGGCACACCATTTGCCCCTTGGGCACGGTGAGGTCCACATCCCGGAGGATATGGCTTTCGCCATAGTAGAAATTCAACCCTGAGATGTGCAGCATAGGAGCCGTCAACGGATCCTGGGGCATCGTCGCCGGGGCGCTATGGATCATGCCTCCACCTCCTGACCTAAATACACCTCAATCACGCGGGGGTCACTCTGCACCTGATCCATGGTGCCCTCACACAACACCGAGCCCTGGTGCAACACGGTCACCTGGCGAGCAATCTGGCGCACAAACTCCATGTCGTGCTCAATCACGATCACCGAATGACTCTCAGCTAGGGCCACCAGCAATTCACCGGTTTTCTCGGTTTCTTCGTCCGTCAGCCCCGCCACCGGCTCATCCACCAACAACAAATCTGGGGACTGGGCTACCAACATGCCGATCTCCAGCCATTGCTTCTCGCCATGGGAGAGCAAGGCTGCCGGGACATCGGCCTTATAGTCGAGGCCAATGGTCTCCAACAGGCTACTCACTTGGCGCTTTTCCGCCGTGGCAGCCTGGCCAAGTAGGGTACTAAAGACACTCTTAGCCCGGTTGCCAGAGAGTTCTAGATTTTCCCGCGGCGTCAGATTCAGGTAGATTCGAGGGGTTTGAAACTTGCGGCCAATGCCGAGTCGGGCAATCTCGTGTTCTTTATATTTTTTTAGATCCTTGCCCTTGAAATAGGCCGTGCCCGTGGTGGGGTTGACCTTGCCCGTGATCACATCGAGGAAGGTAGTCTTGCCGGCACCGTTGGGGCCAATAATCACCCGCAATTCTCCCTCTTCCATACGAAAGTTGAGATCATTAAGGGCTTTGAAGCCATCGAAGCTGACCGTCAAGGCCTGAATATCCAGCAGGGTACTCATGGTTGACCTTCCTTCAGGGTTTGGGGCTCTGTCAGGGGATTGGTCGACGACTCTTCTGCTGCCATGGCCTCTTGGGCCAGCAGAGTCGGTGAGGTCAGCCCCAGCCAGCGCTGCACTTGCAGGCCGAACTGACGTCGTAGCCAGCCAATGATGCCATCGGGTAATACCGTCACGACGATTAAGAACAGGGCCCCTTGGAAGAACAACCAAACATCGGGAAAGCGTTCACTCAATAGACTGCGGGCCATATTCACCAGCACCGCACCAAAAATGGCCCCGACTAGGGTGGCCCGACCGCCGACGGCGACCCAGATCACCATCTCGATGGAGAAGGCAATCTCCATCACCTGGGGGGAGATAATCCCCGATTGCACGGTGTAGAGGGCGCCGGCGATGCCAGAAATGCCACCGGAGACGGCAAACACCAGCACTTTAAAGGCAGCCGGGTTGTACCCCGAAAAGCGGACCCGGTTTTCATCGTCACGAATGGCCACCAGTAGACGGCCGAAGCGGCCACTGGTGAGCCAGCGGCAGAGTCCATAGACCAGCACCAGGGCCGCCACCGTCACTAGGTAAAAGATGAATTGCATGGCAGCGCTGCCCACCTCCCGACCTAAAAACACGCTGGTGTCGGTTTTGAGGCCGTTGGTACCGTTGATCAGCTTCTGCTGACCATTGAAGAAGTTGAAGAAAACGACCAGGGCCGCCTGGGTCAAAATCGAGAAATACACCCCGCGAATGCGGTTACGGAAGACCAGATAGCCCAAGAGCCCGGCCACAATAGCGGGCACTAAGCCTAAGGCGATCAGGGTAAAGGGTAAGGAGTAGAAGGGCTGCCAAAACCAGGGCAGTTGGGTGACCCCATAGAGTCCAAAAAAGTCTGGTAATTGACCCTCACCTAGGCTATTGAGCTGCAGGTGCATGGCAAAGGCATAGCCGCCCAGGGCGAAGAAGATGCCATGGCCCAAACTCAGCAGCCCGGTGAAACCCCAAATTAAATCGATGCCCAGGGCGACGATGGCCAGGGCCAGGAAGCGCCCCAGCAGCCCTAGGCGAAAGCCGGTGAGCAGCAACGGCATCAGTAAGGCCAGCACCAGAGCGATACTTGCGATCGCACCGAGCTCAATCACCAAGCGACGCTTACGACTGGCACTCACCGAAGGACGCGGTTGCGAAGAGGTGTTTACAGTCATGCTGAGTTATGCCTCCACCGATCGACCTTTCTGAGGGAATAACCCCGCCGGTCGCACCTGTAAAAAGGCAATAATTAGGGCAAACACCATCACCTTAGCCATGCTGGTCGTGGCAAAAAACGTGAAAAAGTCAGTCACCGGCTGTAGGGCTTCATTCCCCGTCAGCAGCAATGCTACGGTGCCCGACCCCACCAGATACGTGACAATGCCGATCAACAGGGCCGCCACGATACTGCCCACCAACTTACCGACGCCACCGACCACCACCACCATGAAGGCATCGACGATGTAATTGCCGCCCAAATTGGGGCCGACAGAGCCCAACAACGTCACCGCACAGCCGGCAATCCCAGCCAGCCCAGAGCCCAGGGCAAAGGTAAGGGCGTCTACCTGCTCGGTAGGAATGCCCAAACAGGCACTCATGGCCCGATTCTGAGTGACAGAACGCATCTTCAAGCCCCAAGTGGTGCCATTGAGAAACCAGTAGACCGCCACCAAACAGAGAATGGTCAAGGCAATGATGAACAGCCGGGCCGACGGGAACTGCAGCGTGGCTCCCAGAGACACACCTCCCCGCAGCCAAGACGGCGGTGTCACATCCACATTGCGGGTACTAAACCAGGCCCGGGTAAAGGTAGGGTTACCAGCCCCCTGGACTACCAATCCAGCCACCAGGGCAATGGCAGCTGATAGTATTGACACCACGGGATTGGCCCAACGAGCAATTCGAGCCCAGTCAGTGTAGCGGCTTAAGATCCAACGTCCCACTCCAAATAGCAGGGCAAAGACACCCAGGCCGATCACCATGGGCCAATTCACGCTGCGCACGAATTGACGCAGAATCAAACTCACACCCCAAGTGGCCAATAGCGTTTCCAGAGGGCGACCGTATAGAAAGCGAATCACACTGCGCTCTAGCAGCAATCCCACCAAGGCCGCCACTAAGAAGGCCAAGGGCAGCGCCACCAAGATATAACTCTCAACGGCCCAGTCTCCCAAGCCATTGGCGCCATTTTGGACCACATAGGTGGTGTAAGCCCCCAGCATCATCAGTTCCCCATGGGCTAGATTAATCACCCCCATCAGGCCAAATACAATGGCCAGCCCTAGGGCTACAATCAACAGCACTGCACCGATGCTGATGCCATTGAATAGGCCGCCAACCAAGCCCTCTAGCAACACATCATCTACCCATGAACAACACAAACGCATCAATCACTCTGGCGCGGCCAACGGCCCAGGCCGAGTTTCAAGCTATCAAGATTAGCAGTCTCAAAGAGTTCAGAGAAAGCATCTCGCCCCCCACCGAGGACCTTAGATCCGTTTACCGCCTGGCTATCAGCAGAGGCTGATCACGGCGAGACTGTTATGGCTCTGCAATCAGCCTCCAGGTGCGGTTGGGGACTAAGCTTCAACTTCGTACTTACCGCCCTTAGCAGGGTCAGACCAGTCGCAGCCGAAGCCTTGGGTTTCAGGAACGTATTGGTTCCAGGGCTGCGGATCAACCGGCCCATCCGTAGACGAGACAATGTCGAATAGACCGTCATCCCGCACCTGCCCAATCCGCACGGTCTTGGAAATGTGGTGATTGGGATTCATGGTAACTGGCCCTTCCGGCGCCGCAAACTCCTGACCGTAGGCGGCTTCTCGCACGGCGGCCAAATCTGTGGTACCGGCAGCTTCGACAGCCTGCTTCCACAGGTAGACCATGATATAGGCCGCTTCCATGGGGTCGTTGGTCACCCGATCATCGCCGTATTCAGCTTTGAAGTCGGCTACCCACTGCTCGTTTTCAGGGGTTTCCACGGTCTGGAAGTAGTTCCAGGCGGCATAGTGGCCGACGAGGAACTCCTTGCCGATCTGGCGCACCTCTTCCTCGGCAATGCTGACAGACATGACCGGATACATGTCGGGGGTCATGCCGGCCCCCTGCAACTGCTTGAAGAAGGCCACGTTGCTGTCGCCGTTGAGGCTGTTGAAGATGACCCCGCCTTCGGGCAAGGCGGCCTTGATCTTGGTGATGATCGGGGTAACTTCGGTGTTGCCCAGGGGCAGATAGTCCTCACCCACCGTGTTGCCGCCCTTGGCCTTGAGTTGCTCTTTGATGATGGTGTTGGCGGTGCGGGGGAAGACGTAGTCAGAGCCGACCAAGAAAAAGTCACTGCCTTTGTTCTCTAGCAGCCAGTCCACGGCAGGCTCAATTTGCTGGTTGGGGGCTGCCCCGGTGTAGAAAATATTCTTGGAGCACTCCTGACCCTCGTACTGCACCGGGTACCACAGCATGTGGTCCTTGGATTCGAACACGGGCAGGACGGCCTTGCGGCTGGCGGAGGTCCAACAGCCGAATACGGTGACCACTTGATCCTGGTCGATTAGCTTCTCGGCCTTCTCGGCGAAGGTGGGCCAATCCGAGGCTCCGTCTTCTAGCACGGCTTCGATCTGTTTGCCCAGGACACCGCCATTGGCGTTGATTTCCTTAATCGCCAGCTGCTCAGCGTCGACCACCGTGGTTTCGCTGATGGCCATGGTGCCACTGAGGGAATGCAAGATGCCTACCTTAATGGTGTCGCCGTCTGCCGCCGCCGTGGGGGCATCTTCTTCACCGCCGGTGCTGTCGGTGGGAGCAGAGCCACAGGCCTTGAGCAGCATCGCCGTTCCTAGGGTCGCCGAGCCGTAGGCCAGAAATTTCCGTCTGCCAAATCGAGTTGTCATGGTACCTTTTCGCTCCTGACTCAACTGCACGCTCGCCATTGGCGACGCACACGAACTCAGCTGAGATATTAGAGTCAGGGGTTTTCACGAAATGTAGCCTGGGATACAAAACTGCCAGTTCCCTCACTTGAAAGCCGACTGCCATGACCTGACAACCTATGGCGGCTATGCTGGGGTTCGGCTCAGACAATGGGCTGCTGCAGGGTTTTCACTGTCAACCCCCTGACCAGCCCCCTTAGACATTTGAGTCGAGTTTTTTGGCCTCGGTCTCGACAAAACCATGACATCCTATGAAGTCGATGATCGTGTCTAATCCCATTTGGGTCTTCAGATTGGTAAACACAAAGGGCTTGTCCCCTCGCATTTTGCGGCTGTCTCGCTCCATGACGCCTAAATCAGCCCCCACCAGGGGGGCCAGGTCAATCTTGTTGATCACTAGTAGATCGGAGCTGGTGATGCCGGGCCCCCCCTTGCGGGGGATTTTCTCGCCGGCGGCGACGTCGATGACATAGATGGTTAAATCTACTAACTCGGGGCTGAAGGTTGAGGCTAAGTTATCGCCGCCGCTCTCGACGAAGATCAAATCCAGGGGCTGCAAGCGCGTTTCTAATTCCTCGATGGCAACTAAATTAATGGAGGCATCTTCCCGGATGGCGGTATGAGGACACCCTCCCGTTTCTACCCCGAGGATGCGATCGCACCCCAGGGCCCCACTGCGCGTCAAGAACTGAGCGTCTTCTTGGGTGTAGATGTCATTGGTGACTACGGCAATGGAGTACTGCTGCCGCAGGGCCTTACACAGGGCGTCGACCAGGGCGGTCTTCCCGGAGCCCACGGGGCCTGCGATGCCAACACGAAAAGGAGTCATAGACGGTTATTCTCTTGTGTAGAAAGGGGGGCATGGATCTCGATAGTTATGATTCTAGGCTGCCAACCGAAGAATGCCATTCTAGTCTCATTTTTCCCTGTCTAACATGACGAGAAGTTGCCGCCTCCACCCTGCATCACATTTCTCCGGGTTTCCACCTCCTAACTCCTGAACAGGCGAGAATATAGAGTCTCATGGGTCATGCTGGCCAGGCTAGGTCCCCAACCGCTGACCACCAGTTGGTCGTCTGCCAGGGTGGGAATCGCCGCCGCCACCTGCGCCAGGGTGGGGGAGAGATCGAGGAGGAGCCGTTGGCCCACGGTTTGCCCCAGGGGCACGAGTCTGATCGCCGCATTGACCAGATTACTGGCCCAGCTCTGCAGATACCCCAGCATGGCATCCTCGGCATCGATCTGCCAGCGGACCGCCGCCATGGCAAATGCGATCGCAAAGTGACAGGGCCCCGCCACCGCCGTCACCCAAGGTGCTATATCTGGGTGTAGCGCCTCCAGGGTACGCACCAGGGCCCGTCCCATCTGCCAGCTCTGCTGTCTCAACTCAGCGGTCTCGCGCAGGGCCGACAGCCAGGCATTCCAATAGTCCAGGCGCTCTAGCTGATGGACCTGGAGGGCCTGGTATCCTCGCAGCATCACAGCTGCCTCCAGCCGCACCGCCCCGTAGCAGAGTTCCTGCTCCAGCCAGTGATATATCTGGTCTGGGGTCTGCAGCACCTGCCGTTGAATCAGGGTTTCCAACCCCTCCGAATAGCTAAAGGCCCCCACCGGCAGGGCTGGACTAGCCAGTTGCAACAGCCGCAACAGCGCCTGGGGATCAGTGGCCATGGTGCCCATAGGCTCCCGCTTCCGGCTCGAAGGCCGCCACCTCCGCCGTCACCTGCACCCCTAATTGCAGCAGCAGCTTCTCCAGGACGGGATCGGGTGTCAGCCGCAGATAGGTCGCCGTCACCTCCAAGGGCACGTGACGATTGCCCAAGTGGTAAGCTGCCCGCACCAGTTGCAACGGCGTGGTCGCCGTCACCGTCAACACCGGCTCTGGCTTGGCCACCACGGTAACTATAGTGTTCTCTGCCGTGGCCAAGCGATCACCGCCCCGCAACACCGTACCTCGCGGCAAATTTAGATACACGGGTCGACCATCGTCTGCCTGGAAACGATGACGCGATCGCACCCGTTCCGCCGCCGTTAACGACAAGGTCGTCGCCACAGGTCTCGACTCATCTGACGACACTCGGCGAATCAGCACTAACATCTCACCGGAATTTCCCGCCACACCTCTGATTTTACTGATTGATGGCCTGATTTTAAGTACCTATGCTGCCGCAGCAGCCCCAAACGCCCACATCAGTGGGCTTGACTCCCCTATCTCAGCTCAGCGTCCTGCCATGACCCCCCATTGATGTCCCAGACACTGGCCTATGGGATTAAGACAATTTGCAAACTGGCACGAAATCTCCGGAGTCAGGGGATTGAAGACTGATGTTCTCTATAGATGAACTTTAATTCACATCCGCGTGAACTTCAGATGAATCGACTGTTTGTTTTCCCTGGGCCCTACCCGTTCCTATGGACATCCAGGATGGTTATCAGGAACGTCAGATCTGGCCTTGGATGCGGTTTAGAGTGTTCTAGCTAAAACTCATCCCAGGGCTGGCTGAACCGGCCCAATAGGCTGAGTTCAATCGCCTAGATCAGAATATTTGTTGAGATGGAATACTCTTAGCCCCTAATTCCCCAGCGAGTCAATCCAGATCTTTTCACCAGACTCCCAATCGAGGTTGCACTACCCAGTAACCCACAACTGTCTGATGTATTTAGGTGTATTCAGGAAAGCCCCCCAATGAGCACACGTTTCGCCGCCCTCCCTTTCACGTCCCTACAGTCTGCCCCTTCTCTGCCCCCCAATCCCATGACAGCGTCCTCCAATGCATTAACCGCCGCGATTTTGGAGGGATTCAGTGATGGCCTCCTCCTCCTCACCGTAGAGGGTCGCTTGTTACATGCCAATCGCTTTGCCCAGCAGATCTGCCAGGAACTCACCCCAGAGCCAGACACCACCCCGCAGATACCAGAGCGGATTTGGCTACTATGCCACCAACTGATTGACAGCCGAGACTTATTTCCCGACAACATCATCGTGTTGGAAGATGAATTTACCAGTCCCACAGGGCGTATCATTAGAGCCCGAGTCCAGTGGTTCACCTCCAACGGCACTGATAGCCTACTCGTGACCCTAGAAGACCGGACACGACTCTCCAAGAGTGCTGCCCTCTTCGAAGCCCGACGGTTTCAATTGACCCCCCGGGAGACAGAGGTGTGGCTCCTGCGTAAAGCCAACAACAGCTATGAAGCCATTGCCAACCAACTCTTTATCACCATCAACACGGTGAAACGCCATCTCAAAGAGCATCCATGCTAAACGCAGCCAGGTCCTAGAAGAACAAGTCTCCTAAGCGGTCATTCTCGAGGCGGCGAACGCTGGCTCAGCTGATCCAAATCGTGGCGGATCTCCTGCCCTAAGGAGCGGTTATGGGGATCCGTACGCAAAGCCTTATGGAGATAGCGGTTTGCCTTCTCGTACTGTCCCTGGTGGAGCAAAGAACGGCCCCAGCGCTGGTAAGTAATGGCTTGCCACTGCCGTATTTCTAGATCTCGAGGCATACGTTGGGCCAAGGCTTCCACCAGAGCAATGGCCCGGGGAAAGCGCTGCTCCTTGAAAAACCGCTGCAGTTGCTCAAAGCTTTGCTGCTTTAGCCGCTGTTCTTCAGGGGAAAGGGTTGGATTCGGCTGCACCTGGGGAGGAGCCGCCGCTGCAGCATGCGGTTGTTCTGGCCTGACCGCAGTCCTATTGTCTACTGGAGCCTCTATCGGGGAGGGCAACACTTGGCTCAGGGCTCGATAGGCCTGAGTAATTTGAATGAAATGCTCGTGGGCTTGTCTATCATCTGGATTCACATCGGGATGATAGCGACGAGCCAACCGCCGATAGGAGGCCTTCACCTCTGCGAAGGAAGCTCCTGTCCTCAGCCCCAAAACCCGGTAGTGATCTGCAAGACTCATAGATCAAATGGCAGAATTGCTCAGAATTCTGCCATCATTTTGACGATTTACCTAATCCCTAGCATCGAGCTAGGCCTGCGTGGTAGCTAGTTCTTGGGTACGTTCTTCGATCATGCGATCGATCAGCCCATATTCCACGGCTTCTTCTGCGGACAAGAAGTAATCCCGATCGGTATCTTTCTCGATCTGTTGAATGGACTTGCCAGTATGGCGGGCCATCATTTCATTCAGTTCCTGGCGCACCCGCAGGATCTCCTTGGCCTCAATGGCAATGTCACTGGCTTGTAGGCGTTGGCGACCGGTCCCTCCCATGGGCTGATGAATCATGATCCGGGCATGGGGCAAGGCTAGGCGCTTACCAGGGCTGCCAGCGGCCAATAAAAAGGCTCCCATGGAAGCAGCCAAGCCGACGCAAATGGTAACGATGTCAGACTTGATGTACTGCATGGTGTCGTAGATAGCCATGCCCGCTGTCACAGAGCCCCCTGGCGAATTGATGTACAGGTAAATGGGCTTGGAGTTATCTTCCGAATCTAGATAGAGCATGGCGGCCACAATGGAGTTAGCTATGGTATCAGTGACCTCTTGCCCCAAGAAAATAATGCGCTCTTGGTTCAAGCGGGTGTAGATATCAATCCACTGGGTATATTGGCTTCCCGGTAAGCGATATGGAACTTTTGGCGTACCTATGGGCATAGTGCTTTCCCAACCTCAGACTAAGTCAATGGGGTATTCAATCAACAAGAGCAGGCTCTCAACCCAGAGCCAAACGGCTACCCGACCTCAGCGGGCATTTTGGGGAGTTCTTTGCGGCTTTCGAGGACGCGGTCGATGATGCCGTATTCCTTAGCTTCTTCGGGGTTCATATAGAACATCCGGTCGGCATCCTTTAGGATTTTGTCTAGGGATTGACCAGTATTCTTGGCCAGAATTTCCATCATGGCCCGCTTATTATGCAGAACCTCTTTGGCCCGAATCTCGATATCGCTTGCTTGTCCCTGAGCACCGCTGCGGGGCTGATGCAGCACAATGCGGCCATGGGGCAGACTGGCCCGAAAGCCTTTGGTGCCTGAGGCTAGGATGATAGCCGCCGACCCCATCGCCTGACCAATGCAGATGGTATGGATGGGCGGCTTAATGTAACTCATGGTGTCACAGATGGCAAAGGCTTCGGTGTCGTAGCCAATCATGTTGCCGTCATACCATGAGGTGCCCGTAGAGTTGATGTAAAAGTAAATGGGCTTATCGGGATCATCGAATTGCAGGTACAACAGCTGCGCAATGATCAACTCGGTGACATCAATGCCTACCTGCTGCTTCACATCATCAGAAGAGTACAGAGGTAAACCTAGATAGACAATCCGCTCTTTGAGTAAGAGCGAGGGTAAATCCGGGGGAGGAGTGCGGTAGTAAGCATCTCCGTAGTAGGGCGCTTGCACGGCTTTAATCGTCAACTCATAAACTGCACGGCGGCGCCTGGGGCGCTATCTTTTACCTATAGTAACGCGATGGTGAAGATTGCCAGGGATGGGGTAGTCAGGCGGATATCCTCACCCGGGAATGCCAGGATAGTATTACTACTGCTGCTGTGAAAGGTTGCGGTTATTTCTTCGTCCTCCAGGAGCCCTAAGTCATGAAAGTGGGTCTGCACGGTGCCTTTAATGATGCCCATGTGGATGGCGCCCAATCGGGTAGTCAACGGCAATTGGCCCTATCGGTTGCAGCCGTTGCCGATGCAGATCAACGCCAAGCTCCGCTCAATCTCTGTCTGATTCTGGATTACAGCGGCTCTATGAACGGGGCTCCGCTACAGACAGTACAGCAGGCAGCTTATACCATTGTCGATCATCTTGATGCCCAGGATTCGCTCTCGGTGGTGGGGTTCAATCACCAAGCTCATGTGCTGGTAGCGAGTCAGCCGGTGGCGGAACGCGATCGCATCAAGGGGCAGATCAGCCGCTTGCAGGCCAAGGGGGGCACAGCCATCGATGAAGGCCTCAAGTTAGGCATCGAAGAAGTGGCCAAGGGCAAGGAGCCCCACCGCATTTCTCAGATATTTTTGCTGACGGATGGAGAAAACGAACACGGTGACAACGATCGCTGCCTGAAGCTGTCTACCCTGGCGGCCGATTACAACCTCACCCTCAGCACCCTGGGGTTTGGCGATCACTGGAACCAAGATGTGCTAGAGCACTTAGCCGATGCCGGTGGCGGCAGTCTCTCCTACATTCAGAGCCCAGACGATGCCATGGCAGCCTTCAGTCGTCTATTTGACCGGGTTCAGTCTGTGGCATTAACCAATGCCTATCTCCACCTAGAGTTTGCATCAGGGGTGCGGCTGGCGGAGTTTAAGCCCATGGCCCAGGTCTCGCCGGAGACGGTGGAGTTATCGGTGACCACCGAGGGAAATCGGGCCGCGGTGCGGCTAGGGGATTTAATGGTTGACAGGCCCCGGGTAGTCTTGGCGAATCTCTACATTGACCAGCTGTCTACAGGTCAGCAAGCCGTGGTGCGGGCCCAAGTGCAGTACGACGTTCCTGGCCAAGGGCTGCTCGATCAGACCTCTGCCCCATTAACCCTATCGCTGGCGGTGCAGTCTGCCTATGAACCGGCCCCCGATGAGGAGGTACAGCAGTATGTCTGGGCTCTGGCCAAGTATCGCCAAACTCAGATTGCCGAGCAGAAATTGCGGCAGGGGGATCGCCAGGGGGCGGTTACCCTACTGCAATCAGCGGCTCAAACGGCTCTACAGATGGGGGATAGCAGTGCCGCCACGGTGCTGCAGGATAATGCCACTCGACTCCAGGCTGGCCAGGACCTGTCGGAGCGCGATCGCAAACAGACCCGCATCGTCTCCAAGACTCGCCTGCAATCCCATTAACCCCTCCATTAACCCCTCTAGTACTGCACCACAATGATTTTGATCGGTGCAGCATCTCCCCCTCTCCCCCTCCCCAGCTATGGACATCCACTGGCACCCCTTCACGGTACACAAGCGCATCCCCTTGACCATCAGTCGCGGCACCAGCCATGGCTCTACTAATATCTGGCTGCGGCTGCAGCAGGATGGCATCGAGGGCTGGGGGGAAGCCACGTCCTTTTCCATTGGGGAGCGGGGTCAATCTAGCGATGCGATCGCAACCGACCTCGCCTCCCTAGCCCCGGCTTTGAAGCCGTTGCATCCCTTAGATGGTCAATCCCTAGAGGATATCTTGAGCGAAGCCGGCGTCGGATCGGCCACCCGAGCCGCCCTCGACATTGCCCGCCACGACTGGCTGGGGAAACGGGCAGGCCTGCCCCTGTGGCAACTCTGGGGCCTCGATCGCCGCCGCATCGGTCCCACCTCCGTCACCATTGGTATCAGTTCCCCCGCCGCTGCCAGCCAGCGGTTGCAGGATTGGTTACAGCAGGGACCGATTCACGCCGTTAAAGTTAAATTAGGCAGCCCCGACGGCATCGTCGCCGATCAAGCCATGCTCTCTGCCCTGCGGTCTGCCCTGCCTGCGACGACCAAGGTCAGTGTGGATGCCAACGGTGGCTGGTCTCTGCCCCAGGCACTCACCATGGCCCAGTGGTTAGCCGACCAAGGGGTCAGCTACTTGGAGCAGCCCCTAGCCCCTGGGTGGGAAGCCGATTTATATCCCCTCCACCAAGCCTCACCCCTGCCTCTGTTTGTCGATGAGAGTTGCTTTACCAGCCAGGATATTCCGCCCCTGGCCGATCGAGTCCATGGCATTAACATTAAGCTGATGAAGTCCGGGGGCCTCAGCGAAGCCCTGCGCATGATCCACACGGCTCGGGCCTGTGGCCTGCAGGTCATGTTTGGCTGCTACTCCGATAGCAGCTTAGCTAATACCGCCCTGGCTCAGCTGTCTCCCCTGGCTACCCATCTGGATCTCGATAGCCATCTCAATCTCAAAGACGATCCCTTCAGCGGAGCAGATTTCCACGACGGCCACCTGATCCCCAACTCTCAACCCGGTCTAGGACTGAGTTACCATGCGCCTCACCCCTGAGCACCGTATCGCCTTGCTGATGCACGAAGGCACCCAAAGCCCTCGGGGTAAGACAGGGCTGGCTATGCTGCGGTATAGCCAGTTTCCGGTTGTCGCAGTCATCGACCATGATTGCGCCGGGCAATCCTTAGCCGCCGTAGCTGGCATTGCCAAACAGATCCCCATTGTGGCTTCCGTTGAGGACGCTTTAGCCTTTGGTCCCGACGTGTTAGCCATCGGCATTGCCCCCTCCGGTGGAGCCCTGCCAGCTCCCTGGCTGCAAGAGGTCAAGCAGGCTATCAACGCTGGCCTGTGTGTTGTCAACGGCCTGCATACTCCCATGGCCCAAGATCTGGAAATGACCCGGACACTCAATCCAGGTCAATGGATCTGGGATGTGCGACAAGAACCCCCAAGTCTGCAAGTTGGTTCAGCCCTAGCCCAGACCCTGCAATGCCGGCGAGTTTTAACGGTAGGCACTGATATGTCTGTCGGCAAGATGTCCACCAATCTAGAACTCCATCGAGCCAGCCTGAAGCGAGGCCTGCGCTCCAAGGTGATTGCGACGGGACAGACCAACCTGATGCTAGGGGATGATGGCATTCCATTAGATGCCGTCAGGGTAGACTTTGCCTCCGGCGCCGTCGAGCAACAGGTGATGCGCTACGGACCTGACCATGACATTCTCTATATCGAAGGCCAGGGATCTTTACTAAACCCGGCCTCTACGGCCACTCTGCCGCTGCTGCGGGGCGCCCAACCGACTCATCTAATTCTGGTCCATCGAGCCGGCCAAACCCATATTCGCAACTGTCCCCAGATTCCGGTTCCCCCTTTGCCCAAAGTCATTCACCTGTACGAAACCGTTGCCACCGCCGCTGGAGCCTTTAGTTTCACTAAGGTGGTTGGCATCGCCCTCAATACGGGCGATCTCGATCAAGGGGAGGCTGCGATCGCAATTCAATCTACCCAAGCAGCCACAGGCCTACCCTGCACCGACGTTTTCCGCTTTGGACCAACCCCGCTCCTAGAGGCTATTCTGGCCTGATACAGCTGGGAGCCACCATTGATTAGCTACCAGACCTATTTCTTCCGCAAGCGATAAGTAATACGCCCTTTCGTGAGGTCATAGGGGGTCAATTCCACCTTAACCCGATCCCCAGGCAAGATTTTGATGTAGTTTCGCCGGATTTTACCGGAAATATGGGCTAACACATTGAAGCCATTGTCCAAATCCACCCGAAACATGGCGTTAGGCAACGATTCTGTCACCGTTCCTTCCATCTCAATAAGATCTTGCTTAGACAAGTAGCTAATCTCCTTAACTGCGAACGACAAATAAAAATGCCCCGAAGCAAGCTCATCTAGTCCCCGTCTACTGACTGCATGCCTTGCGCCGCTGCTAACAGCGAGCAGCCCATAGCCATTTACAGTAGACCAGCGACCAGTAGCATCTCTACGGAGCCTTGAGTTGATTAGTATTGTTTTCTTAAGCCTAGCAAATAAGCGTTAATTTTCGTATCACTCTCGAGAACGACCCCGGGAGAAAACATAGCCCCCCTTTCGTTGGTTGTGCTCTGACCAGCACCTCTACAGCCGTCAACTAGCCCCTGCAATATCATCAGGCTGAATTAACTTAGTGAGCTCAGCGGTCACTGCCTCCATGATCTGATTACCATCTACAGAGATTAATTGCTGCCGCTGGCGATAAAAGTCGATCAGGGGCTCTGTCTGCTGTCGATAGACCTGTAATCGATGGCGAATCACCGCTTCAGTGTCATCTTTACGCCCCCGACTGAGTAATCTCACCAGCAGCACCTCGTCAGGCACCTCCAGATTTACAACGCAATCATAGGGCTGAGCCAACTCACTTAATAGGTCATCTAGAAACTCAGCTTGGGGAACATTACGGGGAAACCCGTCTAGAATCCAACCCGCTTGTGCGTCTGCTTGCAGAAGCCGTTCCCGAATTAATCCCAGCATCAATTGATCCGGAACCAACTCTCCAGCATGCATATAATGTTCAGCTTTCTTGCCTAGCTCTGTCTGCTGGCCAACGGCTGTCCGCAGAATAGCTCCCGTAGAAATATGAGGCAGCTGGCAAATGTCAGCCAGAATCTGCGCTTGAGTGCCTTTACCGGCTCCAGGAGGGCCCAAAAAAATCAGTCGTGTCACTATTGCTTCACCATCCCTTCGTAGCGCTGGGAGATCACATAGGTCTGAATCTGCTTGGCGGTATCGATGGCAACCCCCACCAAAATCAGCAGAGATGTCGCCCCTAACCCTCGGAAGGTTTGCACGCGCGTAGCACTCTCTACAGCACTGGGAATAACAGCTACTAACCCCAAGAAAATGGCGCCTAAAAAGGTTAGACGATTCAATACCCGCCCGATATACTCAGTGGTGGCTTTGCCGGGCCGGATACCCGGAATACTGGCCCCCATTTTCTTCAAGTTCCGGGACATATCCTCTGGATTCACCACCAGAGACGCGTAGAAATAGCTGAAGAAGAGGATTAAGAGTAAGTAGAGGGTGATATAGAGCCAGGAGGTTGTATCGAAATAGGTATTGACAAACTCTACGAAAGCAGGATTAGAAATATACTGACTCAAGGACAGGGGCAATACCAACACTGCTGAGGCAAAGATAATCGGCATTACGCCCCCTTGATTCAGGCGCAATGGCAAGTAGTTACTCTGCTCTAAATACAACTTACGACCAACTTGGCGACGAGCCGAAATGATGGGAATTCTCCGCGTTCCCTCCTGCACGAACACAATGCCCACGATCATCGCCAGGAACACCAACAGCAGAATAATCACACCGCCTACCAAACTCCGATCCCCACTCTGGGCCAGTTCTATAGTCTGGCCCAGGGAGCGGGGTAGAGTCGAGACAATATTGATGAAAATGAGCAGTGACGCTCCATTGCCAATGCCACGCTCCGTGATCAGCTCACCCACCCACATGACAAACATAGAGCCTGCGGTTAGGGCAATCACCGTCTGCAGCACAAAAACAGGGCCCGGCTGCTCGGCAAAGGGCATCAACAAGAACAGCGATAACAGCGTGCTCTGCAAGACTGCCCAGCCTAAGGCAACATAGCGAGTAATCTGAGAAATTTTACGACGGCCGGCTTCGCCCTCATTCTTCTGTAGGTCTTCTAGCGCTGGCAGCGCCGCCGTGAGCAGCTGCATGATGATCGAGGCATTGATATAGGGCAGGATCCCTAAAGCAAAAATACCTAGGGCCGAGAGGCCGCCGCCCACAAAGATATCAATGAACCCGATGAATCCGCCTAGTCCCCCCCCCTGAATAGCCTCGGAAAAGGCAGCTCGGTCGATGCCGGGAACTGGGATAAACACCCCTAGACGCACCAATACCAGCAACCCTAGGGTTACCAGTACGCGACCCCTGAGCCCAGCCGCCTGAGCCATTTGCATAAAAGTTTCCTGGGCACTCGGGGCTTTGCCTCGACTGACAATCATGCGTAAATTCCTCTAGGCTTGACTATTACAGCCAACATAACTCACTCCTACAATTGGCTCTGCCTGACGTCAAGCAATGCTATCTGCCTTAGAGCCCTCTCGCCTCAGTTAACCACTTCACACTGGCCACCCGCTGCCTCAATTTTAGCTTGAGCGCTGCGGGAGAACGCTGCTGCTTTAACTGTCAATGCCTGATCAATCTCTCCATCTCCTAGCACCTTCAGAGGACCATTATTGGCCGTTAAGATCCCAGCCTCCATCAAAGACTCCAGAGTAACCTCAGCCCCAGCCTCCAAGCTAGCTAATTGCTTTAGGTTAATCAGGGTATATTTGGCAGGGTTCACCCGGGGAAAATGCTTTAGCTTAGGAATCCGGCGATAAAGGGGAAGTTGGCCCCCTTCAAATCCGGGTCGAGTTCCTCGACCTGAGCGAGACTTTTGACCCCGCATGCCAAACCCACCACTAGCTCCTTGCCCGGCTGCAATTCCCCGCCCTATACGGCGACGGCGACGTTTGGACCCTGCCTTTGCTCGTACATCATTTAGTCTCATAGCTGCTCTCTCAACTTAGGTCTAGTCATCATTACGAGTAGAGCTGTTCTACCGAAACATCTCGCTCTTCAGCAACATCTCCTAGAGTTCGTAGGGCAGCTAGGGCGTTGGCTGCAGCGCGAGCATTATTTAGGGGATTATCCGATCCTAGCTGCTTAGCGAGGACATTACGAACCCCCGCCAGCTCTAACACGGTGCGCACGGCTCCACCGGCAATCACCCCAGTACCTGGACCAGCAGGACGCATAAAAACCTTAGCGCCACCACCCGCTCCGGTGGAGGGATGGGGGATAGAATAGGATTTGGTTAGTGGCACATCGACAAGATGTTTCTTGCCATCAGCGACCCCTTTCTTGACCGCACCAATAACATCGCCGGCCTTGCCAACGCCAACGCCAACTTGACCACGCTCATTCCCAACGACAACAATGGCTCGGAAACTAAGTTTTTTACCACCTTTAACGACTTTGGTCACTCGGCGGATTTGAACGACGCGCTCTTGCCAGTCGGTGTCTTTCTCGCGGTTTCGTGTGCCTTTACGACGATTTGCTGCCATTTCTCTTTGCCTTTATACGCCATTTAGGTCTAGATATAGCTCTGACCGATTTCGACTGCCCCACAGCCTAGGCTTAGTTAGAGTTTCACCTAGAAAAATCTTAGACCGCCGAAGCTAACCCTGGTCTAGCTCTTTAGAAGTTAAGCCCAGCATCTCGAGCAGCATTAGCCAGAGCGGCAATACGACCGTGATATATCTTGCCTCCCCGATCAAATACAACCCGAGAGATGCCCTGTTGTAGTGCTCGCTCGGCAACCAACTGTCCCACTTTAGCGGAGGCTTCCTGGGTGGCAGAGGCATGAGCCTGACGCAGCTCTGACTCCAATGTGGAGGCAGCTGCCAGTGTATGCTGGCGCGTGTCGTCAATAACTTGCGCGTAGATATGTTGGTTAGAACGATATATCGATAATCGGGGCCGCTCTGGAGTACCGAAGACTTTCCGCCGAATCCGAGCGTGCCGACGCCGGGTGAGTGATTTGCGACTGAGTTTCATAGCCTATTTCTTCCCTGCCTTACCAGCTTTGCGTTTGACGTACTCGCCAGCGTAGCGGATGCCCTTGCCCTTGTAAGGCTCTGGTGGCCGCACCCCCCGAACCCGAGCAGCGACATTACCGACGATTTCCTTATCGATGCCACTGATGATGACATTAGTGTTGTTCTCAACAGCAAATTGAATCCCCTGAGGAGGCGCAATCGTAACAGGGTTGCTGTATCCAACACTCATGGTCAGATTACTTCCCTGAATTTGAGCCCGGTAGCCAACTCCCTGAATTTCTAATCGCTTCTGAAAACCTTGGGAAACCCCTTCTACCATGTTGGCCACGAGGGTACGACAGAGACCATGACGCTCCCGACAACGACGCGACTCATCACGACGCGTTACCACTAAGACATCACCATCTTGCTCAACGATGACCTCTGGCGGCAGGGTGCGAGAGAGTTCCCCTTTGGGACCCTTCACACTAACAGTCTGACCGTCAAGGGTGACAGTTACTTTAGCGGGAATAGGGATAGGACGTTTTCCAATGCGAGACATAGCCGTCAATGCTCCTCGTGCATAACTTAAAGCGTGATTGATAGGGCACAGATCCTACCAGATGTAGCAGAGAACTTCTCCACCAATGCCACGGCGACGGGCATCCCGATCGGTCATGATGCCACTGGAGGTAGAAATGATGGCGATTCCAATGCCACCGAGTACCCGGGGCAACTCCTTACGGTTGGAATACACTCGCAGTCCTGGTTTACTTACTCGGGTTAGGTTCTTGATGATTGGATCACGATTTTTGCCCTTATATTTAAGAGCCAATATCAACTGCTGCTTAATACCATCACCAGCCTCGCTGATATCATCAATGAACCCCTCTTCCCTCAGAACGTGAGCGATGCTGCGGGTCATTTTAGTCGAGGGAATGTGGACTGTTCGATGACGTGCGAGATTGGCATTCCGAATGCGCGTCAGCATGTCCGCAATTGTGTCGTTAGCCGCCATAGTCTTCTCTTAAGTAAACCTGCCTCAATTCTCCCGGAATGGCATGCCCAGTTCCTTGAGCAGCGCCCGTCCCTCTTCGTCGGTATTGGCTGTGGTCACGATGGTGATGTCCATGCCACGAATCTGATCGATGCTGTCGTAGTTGATCTCAGGAAAGATGAGTTGCTCTCGCAATCCCAAGGTAAAGTTGCCACGCCCATCAAAACTCCTGGAAGTGATCCCTCGAAAATCCCGGATGCGCGGTAAAGCCAGATTGACTAAGCGATTCAAAAAGGCGTACATCCGATTGGAACGCAGGGTTACCATGACTCCCACTGGCATACCTTGGCGAATCTTGAAACCTGCGATCGCACGTTTAGCGCGAGTCACCACTGGCCGCTGTCCTGTAATCAAAGACAGTTCCTCAATCGAAGACTCTAAGGCCTTAGCATTTTGAGATGCTTCCCCTAGACCGCGATTGATAGTCACCTTTACTAGCTTAGGTACCTGATGGATGTTCCGATATTGGAACTGCTCCATCAAATTAGGCACTACTTTGTCGTAATAGAACGTTTTCAGTTGATCTGCCATGACACTTTCTTACCTTATCCCTGGGCTTGGTCAGGGAACTAATCGTGAATTGCAATTGGGGCTACCCCCTGATGACATCGACAACTGTACCAAGTCTAGTTGGAGACTATTGTTGCCTGCCGATGGCTCTTCAGGCCTAAACTTGGTCAAGATTTAATCAATCACCTCACCAGTTTTCTTCAACATTCGCACCTTACGCCCCTCATCGGTAAAGGTATGACAAATGCGGCTAGCGACCTTTTCCTTTTCGGAATAATGCATCACATTAGAGCTATGAATCACGGCTTCTTCTGTGACAATCTGGCCAGACTCGCCCTCTTGCCGAGGCTTAACATGCTTGGTTCGAATGTTAACGCCAGCGACAATCACCTGGCTCGACTTAGGAAACGCGGCTAGCACATCACCCACTTTTCCCTTATCTTTGCCAGCAATTATTTGGACGGTATCTCCCTTTTTGACATGCATCTTGTGTCGAACAGGCATTTGTTTATGTCTTGCCACCATCAGAGCACCTCCGGAGCCAGCGATACGATCTTGGTGAAGTTCTTGTCTCGCAGTTCCCGAGCAACGGGGCCAAATACCCGGGTTCCTCTGGGATTGCCGTCCTTATTAATAATGACGGCGGCGTTATCATCAAACCGAATGCTCATACCACTGCTGCGCCGCAGTCCCTTGCGTGTTCGTACAACCACCGCTTGAACCACATCCGACTTCTTAACTGCCATGTTGGGCATGGCATCCTTTACCACCGCGACAACGACATCACCGACGCCAGCATACTGGCGATTGCCTCCCAACACACGGATACACATCAATTTACGAGCACCGCTGTTATCGGCCACATTAAGATAGGACTCTTGCTGAATCATGGCTGATCTCCTCTAATCCTCTCAAATTGCAGACGCCCGACTGAGGATATCAGCCACTACCCAGCGCTTACTGCGGCTGAGAGGTCGCGTCTCTCGAATACGTACTCGATCACCTACATGACAGGAGTTTTCCTCATCGTGAACCTTGTATCGCCTGGTTTGAACCATGATCTTGCCGTACTTAGGATGGGGACGGCGACTCTCGACCGCCACCACCACCGTCTTTTGCATCTTGTCGCTAACGACAAGGCCGACCCGTTCCTTCACTGCCATCGGAGCCTACTCCTACTCGCTATCTGTCTGGTTTATTTGGTCATTGGCTGCCGAATCCTGCTGCAGAGCAGCCAACTGTCGCTCTCGTTGCACAGTCATCAGCTGAGCCAACCGATGGCGAGTATGTTTGAACTGATGCACTTCTCGCTCTAGTTGACGAGTCGCTTTTTGGAAGCGCAGATCAAACAACTGACGCTTAGTCGCAACGATCGCATCAGCCAGTTCCTGATCATTGAGCTGACGAGCATCCTCAACACTAGGCAATGGCATGGTTAACCCTCCTCCGATTCGCGCACAATAAACTTGGTCTTGAAGGGCAACTTAAAGGCAGCCAGTCGCATCGCTTCACGGGCAGTTTCCTCGGGTACCCCCGCAATCTCAAAGACGACGCGGCCGGGTTTAATGACCGCCACCCAATATTCCGGATTTCCCTTACCGGATCCCATCCGGGTCTCTGCTGGACGCATGGTCACGGGCTTATCTGGAAATACGCGGATCCAGATCTTGCCGCCCCGACGGACATAGCGGGTCATGGCACGACGAGCGGCCTCAATCTGGCGAGAGGTCATCCAACTGGGTTCCGTGGCCTGAAGTGCATAGTCGCCAAAGCTAATTTGATTACCCCGCTGTGCCATTCCCCTCATGCGACCGCGGTGTTGTTTTCGAAATTTCGTGCGTCTAGGACTTAACATGGTGACTTCTTGAACAAAGACAACAGCACCTCAAACCGTATGGCCCTAATCAGGCTGGCGGTTAGGATTCATTGGAGCGATCTTCAAACTGCTGGCGGCGACGCGGTTGACGACGACGCGGCTGAGTATTATTGGCAGCAACCTGCTCCTCCTGACCAGGAATCACTTCCCCTCGGAAGATCCAGACTTTAACTCCCAAGACTCCGTAAGTGGTCTGAGCAGTGCGATAGGCATAATCTACATCTGCCCTCAGGGTATGTAAGGGCACACGACCTTCCCGAGTCCACTCCGTGCGGGCAATTTCTGCGCCGTTGAGACGGCCACTGACCTGAATCTTGATCCCCTCGACGCCGGCCCGCTGTGCTCGCTGCAGAGCCTGACGCACAACCCGACGAAACGAGACGCGACGCTCTAGTTGCTGCACGATGTATTCCCCTACCAAACCAGCGTCGGCGTCTACCCGGGCTACTTCCACGACATTGATGCGAATTTGCCGATTCGGATCCTGCAGAAACCCTTGCAGCCCAGTGCGGAGGGCTTCAATACCGCTACCACCACGACCAACAACTACACCTGGTCGAGCCGTGCGAATTTCTAGGTCAATTTGGTCAGCCTTACGCTCGATGCGAACATCAGAAATACCCGCGTTACTCAGGGTTTTATTGACATACTGACGAATCGTATGATCTTCCTGTAGTAGTTCTGGATAACGATTGCCTTCGGCAAACCAACGGGAGCGGTGATCTATGATCACCCCCAAGCGAAAGCCATTTGGATGTATTTTCTGTCCCACAGGTATGTCCTCTAATCCTCAGAGCAGCAATTGATCGACTAGTCAGTTTCGGGGCCGGGGGCCACCGCAATCGTGATATGGCAAGTGGGCTTGCGAATCTGATAGGCCCGCCCCTGAGCTCGAGGCCGATAGCGGCGCAGGGTAGGGCCGGCATCGGCATAGGCTGCACTCACCACCAGGTCGACTGGATCGAAGCCGTTGTTATGCTCTGCATTGGCAACTGCTGAGCGCAGTACCTTGGTGACCGGATCACAGGCCCGATAGGGCATGAACTCTAGAATGATCAAGGCTTCCCGATAGCTGCGACCCCGAATTTGATCCAGAACCCGTCGCACCTTACGGGGAGACATGCGGATATATTTAGCAACCGCTTTAACCTGTGTAGACGTATCAACCGCCATGAGCTTTCCCCTTCGCCTCTCTACCGTCGTGCCTTCTTATCGCTCTTGGCGTGGCCACGAAATGTGCGCGTTGGCGCAAATTCTCCAAGCTTGTGCCCCACCATCTGTTCACTGACATAGACGGGAACATGCTGTCGACCGTTATGCACTGCGATCGTATGACCGATCATCTGGGGCACAATCGTCGATGCCCGCGACCACGTCTTAATGACTTGCTTATCCCCTTTGGCATTCAAAGCCTCAACTTTGCGAAGTAAATGATCTGCGACAAAGGGACCTTTCTTTAGAGAACGAGACATGACTCTGTCAACCCAATCAAATATGTCAACAATCTGCCCAACCCTGCTAGCCGTGCTTAGGCATTTCGCCCCCCACGCCCTCGTTTGGATACACGACGGCGACGACGCACGATGAGCGCATCGCTGGTTTTCTTCTTCTTCCGGGTTTTATACCCCAGGGCTGGTTTACCCCATGGAGTTACCGGACCGCTACGGCCAATCGGGGCCCGACCTTCACCCCCACCATGGGGGTGATCGGCTGGGTTCATGACACTACCCCGAACCTCGGGACGACGACCACTCCAGCGCTTGCGACCAGCTTTGCCCAGGGTGATATTGCGAGAGTCGGTATTGCCTACTTGGCCGATGGTGGCGTAGCACTCACACCGGACCATGCGGACCTCTGTCGACGGCAACTTCAAGGTGACATAGTTGCCTTCTTTGGCCACTAACTGGGCCGCTGTTCCAGCGGCTCGGACGATCTGGCCCCCCTTGCCAGGGAACAATTCGACGTTGTGAATCAGAGTACCTAGGGGGATCTTGGCTAGGGGCAGGGCATTGCCGACCTCCAGAGGAGAATCGGGTCCTGCAATCACCGTCGCGCCCACTGGCAGATGAGCCGGATGCAGAATGTAACGTTTATCCCCGTCTTGATAGTGCAAGAGGGCAATACGAGCATTCCGGTTGGGATCGTATTCGATGGTGGCGACTTTGGCCGGAATATTATGTTTATCGCGACGAAAATCAATCATGCGATAGCGACGCTTGTGCCCTCCACCCCGATGACGACAGGTAATGACGCCACGGTTGTTTCGGCCCTTGGATTGGTGCAAAGGCTGAACTAAAGACTTTTCTGGCGCCTGTCGGGTAACGTCAGCAAAGTCTGAGACGGTACGTTCTCGGGTTGCAGGGGTATATGGCCGGTAGGAACGGATGCCCATAACTCTAGTTATCTTTGGCTACATTGCTGTCGAACTCGATGATGGATGACATGTGATAGATGTCAACCTGGTTAGATGTGATGTTAGACATCTGGGAAGAGGGTGATGGTGTCCCCCGGAGCCAAAGTGACCATGGCTCGTTTGTAGGAAGGCTTATAGCCGAGGAAACGGCCAAAGCGGCGCTTCTTGCGAGGGGGATTGCTGGTACTAACACCCACAACCTTGACATCAAACAGTTCTTCAATGGCCGCTTTGATGTCCGGCTTAGTGGCATTGGGAGCCACTTCGAAGGTGTACTGGTTGTTTTCCAATAACAGGGTGGCTTTTTCAGTCACGATGGGACGGCGGACAATGTCGGCCAGGGTCTGGGGGTTAGTCACTGTAAACCTCCTGGATTGTCTGGAGTGCAGCTGATGTGACCACTAGGCGGTCAGCCGCCAGCAGGTCGTAGACGTTGAGGTTGGTGGCCAGGATCACTTTCAGATTGACCAGGTTACGGGCAGACAAATAGAGGTTGTCTTGGCGGTCGAGCACCACCATCAGGACCTTCTCGTTAGGATCAATGCCCCAGCGTGCGATCGCATCTACCAATTCACGAGTCTTGGGGCGGGACAGCTGATCGGTAAACTCTTCGACCACTACCAAATCATCAATGCGGCTTTGGAAAGCCGTCCGCAGTGCCAATCGCCGTTCTTTGCGGTTCATTTTAGTGCTGTAATCTCGGGGTTTAGGCCCAAAGATAACCCCACCTCCCCGCCACAGCGGAGACCGACTCGACCCGGCTCGAGCCCGGCCGGTTCCCTTCTGCCGCCAAGGCTTACGGCCACCACCGCGGACTTCGGCTCGCGTTTTCGCGGCTGCCGTTCCCTGGCGACCATTATTGACTTGCCGTACCAAGGCCCGGTGGACGATGTGGGAAGCGGTCTCTTCCTTGGCCACCTTAAGAGCCACCGAGGCCGTTCCTACTTCCTGCCCTTGCCAATCTCGAACAACACACTCAACCATGGTTTTTCCCCGTCGCTGCTGGGTTGTTTCCCCTACGATCTCTGATCAACTGACTCAGGCCCCGACCACCGTAGCTGGCGCAATGCTCAAGAGAGCACCCGGCTTACCAGGCACAGAGCCCTTTACCAGAAGCAAGTTACGCTCGGCGTCTACTCGCACCACCTGCAACTTACGGATGGTGACGGTTTCATGTCCCGTGCGCCCAGCCATTCGTTTGCCCGGATAAATTCTTCCTGGTGTAGTACCAGCCCCGGTGGAGCCAGGCAGGCGGTGATTCTTTGACCCGTGAGACATGGGGCCTCGGCCAAAATTATGGCGCTTCTGATACCCGGTGAACCCACGGCCAATGGAGGTGCCAGTAACATCTACCAATTGACCCACCTCAAAATGATCGGCGGTCAAGGTCTGTCCCGGCTCAAATCCATCAGTGCCATCCACTCGATACTCTTTCAGATGACGGACAGGCTTGACTCCCACCTTGCTGAGATGCCCAAGCTCCGGCTTGGTCAAGGCCTTCTCAGTAACTGCCCCAAACCCCAGTTGAACCGCGGCATATCCATCGGTCTGCAGAGTCTTTACCTGAGTAACAAAACAAGGACCGGCTTGAATTACCGTTACCGGTACCGCGTCGCCTGCCTCATTGAATATCTGGGTCATCCCCAGCTTGGTTCCGAGAATCCCGACAGCCACAGCCCCCGTCTCCCTTTACACACACTACAGAGGAGGTAACCAATTACGGCTTCCTCCCAAAACAATTGACGCCAACTCAACAACAGCCATCAGGCAGCCTGTACTTTGTCGGCGGCGCCCCGCGTTATGCTCGAACTCAGAAAAGCGTTAACCAGCCGTTTCGCTTAGTTAAGGCGTCAGTTTCAAGCAGACGCTCGTAGAACGCTGGCTACAGTATCGTCGGGACTTGAGCGGCTACACCACTCAGTATCCGCAGCGACGACGATTTATCATAGTACATAGTTTATTTCATTTTGTCCAGACGGCACCCTAAATTAGCCGTTATCCCTTCCTGGAAGCCACAGAAGTCCGGCTGAGAGATAGATTTGCCAATCAGTTCTTGGGGATAAACAGAATCGATGCTCTGGGCATGATTAAGCTTCCAGGGGCCAGATATGTATTGAGTGAGTGCTGTGGCTGCCATAAATCATCTGAAGCCATGGGGAAAGGCCGATCTCCTATAATTTGCAAATGTGTATGGTTATGAACAGTAGACACAAAGGTAGGCGCCATGGCATTGCTGGCAACTGGTAAGCGATTTATCCGCAATCTCGAAACGGCCGGAGCCCTTGCCGTTCAGGCCCCGTTAGAAGGTGGCTTCGAAGGGCGCTACCAGCGACGCCTGCGGGCAGCCGGCTACGAAACCATGACGCTAACGGCGCGGGGACTGGGGGATTTGGCTTCTTACCTCACTGGCATCCACGGCGTCCGGCCAGCTCATTTGGGGAAGAAAACTGTCGGCCAAACCGCGGCGGTGGGAGATGTATATTTTGTGCCGCCAATTCTCACCTATCGATTGCAGCATGTGCCTCCTAAGGCCAAAGGGCTAGTGCTGTGGCTGATTGAGGGTCATATTCTCTCCCGACAAGAAATAGAATATTTGGCCAACTTGCCCAGTCAAGAGACTCGTATCAAGATTGTTCTAGAGGTCGGAGGAGAACGCTTCTTCAGTTGGCAGCCTCTGTCAGAGTTTGTCTCGGCTGCTTAATCCCGTTGCTGACTGGCACTGTTCCAGCGCTCACCTGCTAAGGGGGCAACGCAGCAAGACAGCAGTTGGTGACGCTCTCTGTCGCAACGCATATATCTGGATTCAATTGCCCCTAGGGATAGGAGAGGTTGGATGACTAGACCCCCATATATCTAGGGCGGGTCTTGCCCCTTGATGGCAAGCGGGGATCAAGGGTGAAATTTTGTCATAGGTCGTCTCGTCATTTTGCTGAGAACCCACTAGCATAAAGGGGTGAGCACTTTACTGCATCCTCTGAGATCCTTAGCCGAGGGGCACTGGTTCAAGCTCATTTGCGGAGCCAGCTATCATTATTTGCCAGCCGTCCATGATTTGGCATTGGTCTATGCCCTGGCAGGAGCAGATTGTATTGACGTCGCTGCGGATCCGGCGGTCGTAGCGACAGTGTCTCGTGCCTTGCAGATGGTGCCCCAGGTGATCCAGCAGTACCCTGGGCATCTTGAGCTGCGGTCGCGGTCAACGCCCCTAGTCATGGTCAGCCTGAATGACGGTGAGGATCCTCATTTTCGCAAGGCTACCCTCGACGCTACCCGATGTCCAGAGGATTGCCCTCGCCCTTGCGAGCACATTTGTCCCGCCGATGCGATCGCATTGACTCAGCCCACCGTAGAGCCTGGAATCGTGGAGGCCCGGTGTTACGGGTGTGGTCGCTGCTTGCCGGTATGCCCCCATGCCCTCATTTCGACTCGTGCTGATCAGGCCACGTCGGCTGCGATCGCATCGACCCTAATCAATGACATTGATGCCATTGAGATTCATACCCAAGTAGGCCGAGACCAAGCCTTTCAACAACTTTGGGAAAGCCTTATTCCTCGGTTATCCCGGCTGCGACTAATCGCCATCAGTTGCCCTGGGGGGCCAGGAGTCCTCGACTATCTCTGGCGCCTGTACCACCTGATCCAGCCCTTGCCAGTTCCCTTGATTTGGCAGACAGATGGACGCCCCATGAGTGGCGACATCGGCACCGGCACCACCCATGCCACCATTCACTGGGGTCAACAGGTCCTACGCCACGGTCCGCCTGGCTATATCCAACTGGCTGGGGGCACTAACCAACACACGGTGGCAAAATTAGCGACCTTGGGATTACTCCAGCCGATGACATCGCCCTCCTCAGGACGTGCCATCGCTGGAGTGGCCTATGGCAGCTATGCCCGCAAACTGTTATTACCGCTGCTGGAACCCCCTGCTGCTATCCCCGCTGACGCGGTCGCGACTACACCACCTCCACCCTTAATTGCTCGCCCCCATGACTTGCTTGCAGCTGTGCAACAGGCTCGCAACCTGGTGGATTCGCTTAAACGAGCGGTGCCGCCACCGCAACCAGCGGTAGCCAGGATATGAACTGTCAGTTTTGGCAAACAAACGTTCCCTGTTGGTGTCTAGTTATTGGCTCTCGAAGGTTATGGTCAACCTCCACGGCAAACGCTCTATTCCCGATCAGGCTTCCAATTCAGCCCCTTCCACAGCCCTTCCCTCTCCGGCAACGAGTGATTTAGGGCTGATTCTGGCAGTGCTGCCCCCCAAAATTCGCCAAGCCCTGGAGCACCATAACCATCGCGATCAGCTCATCGAAGTGGTCCTGGATTTGGGACGACTTCCAGAAGCTCGCTTCCCAGAGGGAGCCGAGTATCTCTCCCAGGTCCCGGTCTCACAAGACGACCTGAACTACTGCATCGATCGCGTCGGTCACTTCGGCGGCGATAACCGGGCTGGGATTGAGAAAACGCTGCACCGTATCAGCGCCATTCGCAACCGTTCTGGTGACATCATTGGCCTCACCTGCCGGGTGGGACGAGCTGTTTTTGGCACCATTGGCTTAATTCAGGATCTAGTCCAAACTGGTCGGTCGATTCTGATGCTAGGACGTCCGGGGGTGGGTAAAACGACTGCCCTGCGGGAAATTGCCCGGGTGCTAGCAGATGACTTACACAAGCGGGTGGTGATTATCGATACCTCCAATGAAATCGCTGGCGACGGGGATATTCCTCACCCAGCCATCGGCCGGGCCCGACGGATGCAGGTGGCCCATCCCCATGAACAACATCAGGTGATGATCGAGGCTGTGGAAAACCACATGCCAGAGGTGATTGTCATTGATGAGATCGGCACTGAGCTGGAAGCATTAGCAGCTCGCACCATTGCTGAGCGAGGCGTGCAACTGGTGGGGACAGCCCATGGCAATCGGCTGGAAAATCTGATTAAGAACCCTACCCTATCGGATCTGATTGGCGGCATTCAATCGGTCACGCTGGGGGATGACGAGGCCCGGCGACGGGGTAGTCAGAAGAGTGTCTTGGAGCGCAAGGCACCTCCTACCTTTGACATCGCCGTCGAGATGCTGGAACGTCAGCGCTGGATCGTCCATGAAGATGTGACTGAAACGGTCGACAGCCTACTGCGTGGACGCCAACCGGGGTCCCAGGTGCGGACCACGGCTCCGGATGGCAGCGTCAGTGTGACCCATGAATTGCCCGATCGGCCCGGCCTTGACTTTACCCGATCCTCTCGCCGTGGTGGTGGCGGTTGGCGGGCTTCTGGCCAAATGGTGCCGCCGCCACTGGGAGAATCCGCTACCCGATCAGCTCCCTCGTCGTCGGAGCAACAACAATTTCAGGCGTTGCTGGATCATAGCTTGAGTATGCAGTCAGCATCGTCTAGCCCTTGGCCGCCTGAGGCCAATGGTGGAGACCCACCGCCTGTCGGCCCCAATGGCGAAGATATTGTGCAGGTGTATCCCTATGGCATCAGCCGCCATCATTTAGATCACATTATTCGGACCCTATCCTTGCCGGTAATGTTGACGAAGGATCTAAATAGCGCTGAGGCCGTTTTAGCGTTGCGATCGCATGTCAAGAACCATACGAAATTGCGCCACATCGCCAAAGCCCGTCAGATTCCGATTCAGACCGTTAAATCCAACAACATTCCTCAAATCACCCGATCCCTGCAGCGTTTACTCGATATGGATGACAGCAGCCTTTCCACCGCTGTCAATCTGGAGTTATTTGCCCGCAAGGGCGACGATGATGAGTTAGAAGCCCTAGAAGAGGCTCGGCTAGCCGTCGAACAAATTGTCATCCCCAAAGGCCAACCCGTAGAGCTCCTGCCCCGTTCAGCTCGGATTCGCAAAATGCAACACGAATTAGCAGAGCATTACCGGCTGAAATCCCACAGCTTTGGCGACGAACCCAATCGCCGCCTGCGCATTTATCCAGCCTAGTCGACCGTATCGTAACAGCCAGGCCGATCTCAGCAGGGTTGTCCGCGCCCGCCCTTGGGTCGGATCCCGCCTCAAGATAAGATAGCTACAGTACAAACGGCTGGGATCACCTTGAGACTGTCTCAGCCATCGCGTCCATCTTACTATGGCTGATGTTCCCATGAGACAACTCCTCACTCGCCTATTCGCCTTCGTTCTGGTCGCTGTCATCGGCCTGACAGGCTGCAGTGCTGGCACCAGTGGTCAAATGACCGGCAACTACCAACAAGACACCCTGACAGTGATAGAGGGTCTACGGTCTGCCATCCAAGCGGATCAAGATGATCCGGCCAAATCCCAAGCCCAGTCGCAAGCCCGTGCCTTGATCAATGACTTTGCCGCCCGCTATCGACGGGATAGTTCGGTCAAGGGATTAAGTTCCTTCACCACCATGCAGACTGCCTTAAATGCGATCGCAGGTCACTACAGCTCCTATCCCAACCGTCCCATTCCCCAAAAGCTCAAAGATCGGGTTGAGCAAGAATTGCGGCGGGTAGAAGCCGCCCTAAAACGAGGGCGCTAATTCAAGTATTGACCTCCCCATCAGCATCCCCATCTCATAGATAATCCGGGTCATTTAACCTTAGCCAGCCCCTTGGTCCCCACCAAATACTCCATGGCAAAACCCCACGACTAGTACTCTGTGGCCGATAGGGCGTCAGAGTCAGTGCTGGCAGGAAATGTTTGACTATCCGTTTTTGTTTTTGTTAGGATGGCAATTCTGTAGTAGAGCAAAAATCTGATTGGACATGAAAGTCCGCGCATCTGTTCGTCGAATGTGTGAGAAATGCCGCATTATCCGCCGTCGTGGTCGGGTTATGGTAATTTGCTCCAACCCGAAACACAAGCAACGCCAAGGATAACTCAGTAAACATCTATCTACAGACCCCTTCCACGCTGATAGCACTATTAATACTATTCAGCCAGACAATCAGCTAGATCACTAGCAGGGTTAAGAAAACACAGCGGTACTGCAGACTAAGGGAGAAAACAACCGGTGGCACGGATAGCAGGCGTTGACCTTCCAAGGGACAAGCGCATCGAAATCGGGTTGACCTATATCTACGGCATTGGGTTGTCCAGGGCCAAAGAGATCATCAGCAAAACGGGGGTTAATCCTGATACCCGCGTGCGAGACCTCACCGACGCAGACGTCGCCAAATTGAGAGAGGTCGTCGAAGGCGACTACCAAATTGAAGGAGACCTCAGGCGATGGGAAACCATGAATATCAAACGCCTGATGGACATTGGCACCTACCGAGGGCGGCGTCATCGGGCTGGACTGCCAGTGAGAGGACAACGCACTCGCACCAATGGACGTACCCGCCGGGGTGGTCGGCGCACGGTTGCTGGTAAGAAGAAGGCTCCTAAGAAATAATCCCATTTTGGTCAGGGTGTCGACCTGAAGACGGTGCCTGAGATTCGACCTAGTTGTGGACAGGAGCAACAAGGAAGTTTCTACCAAGAGGCCAGCTGTTAGCTAGCTATTATGTCAAGGGGATCGACAGATTCACCTGCACCTTATAGCCTCCCCAAGGCCACCGTTTCTTTAAGGCAATTCTTTGAAACCAGTCCGTTATTGTAATAGCTCTTCCAAATCCTAGTTCTATTTCTCTAGAAAGGCTATGCCAAAACCAACCAAAAAATCAGGACCCCGTAGACAGAAAAAGAACGTCCCAAGTGGTGTTGCTCACATTCAGTCCACTTTCAATAACACCATTGTCACTATCACAGATACCAGTGGAGAAACCATTTCTTGGGCTTCAGCCGGTTCCAGTGGCTTTAAGGGAGCCAAGAAGGGAACCCCTTTTGCAGCTCAGACCGCGGCTGATGGAGCAGCCCGTCGAGCAATGGATCAGGGCATGCGCCAGATAGAAGTCATGGTGAGTGGTCCTGGCTCTGGTCGCGAAACGGCAATTCGCGCTCTACAGGGAGCAGGATTGGAGATCACATTGATTCGGGATGTCACTCCTATTCCTCACAATGGCTGTCGACCGCCCAAGCGCCGTCGGGTATAGGCCCATTATTATGCAGTCAGGAAAAGGGAGGTCAGGCCATGGCACAATTTCACGTTGAATGCGTAGAATCTTTAGTTGAAGACGATCAGAGTCAGTATAGTCGATTCTTGATCGAGCCCCTAGAAAGAAGCCAGGGTAATACAATTGGCAACGCTCTACGGCGAGTTCTCCTATCTAATCTAGAGGGGATTGCTATTACAGCCGTCCGTATTGCTGGAGCAACCCACGAATTTTCCACGATTCCTGGCATCCGAGAAGATGTCTTAGATATCCTTCTCAATATGAAGGAAATCGTTCTTAGGAGTCACACCAATCAATCTCAGATTGGGCGACTCTTGGTACAAGGGCCAGCTAAAGTGACAGCCGGTCATTTCGACTTACCTTCTGAAGTAGAGGTTGTCAATCCAGATCAACCGGTGGCGACCCTGGCAGAGGGGCATACCCTAGAGATGGAATTCCGAATTGAGCAGGGTCGAGGATATCGGGCCGTTGAACACAATCGGGATGACGCTGCTGCATTAGATTTTATGCAGATTGACGCCGTTTTCATGCCCGTTCGCAAAGTCAACTATTCAGTTGAAGATGTAATGATAGCTGGCTCCCTGCAAAAGGATCGGCTGATCATGGAGATTTGGACCAATGGGAGCATGACCCCGCAAGAGGCCATGAGCCAGGCGGCGGCTGTCCTCGTCGATCTCTTCAATCCGCTTAAAGACGTCACCTCGGAGCCAAAGCAGGGAGATGAAACCGAGGAAGAAGATCCTGTCAATCAGATTCCCATCGAGGAATTGCATCTGTCTGTACGAGCTTATAACTGTCTAAAGCGGGCTCAGATCAACTCTGTGTCTGATCTATTGGACTACAGCCAAGAAGATCTTCTAGAGATTAAGAACTTCGGTCAGAAGTCAGCTGAAGAGGTGATCGAGGCTCTGCAAGATCGCCTTGGCATTACCCTACCCATGGAAAAACCAGCCAAGTCTTCTTGATAGAAGTCCTCTCGGGGCCATTGTCCCAGAGCGAGTCCGAAGCCCAGGAGCTTCGGTTTTTTCCTGTCCAATTGTGGTCTATACCTGAGCTACCTGTTATGCGTCACTGTCGTCGTGTCCCAAAACTTGGCAAGCCTGCCGACCAACGCAAGGCCTTGTTAAGGTCCTTAACTACCGAACTCCTGCGTCATGGCAGTATTACCACGACTAAGGCCAGAGCTAAAGCCGTTCGAGCAGAAGCCGAGCGAATCATCACTCTTGCCAAAGAGGGATCCCTAGCTGCTCGTCGTCAAGCCTTAGGGTATCTCTACGACAAGCAGTTAGTACATGCCTTGTTCGAACAGGTTGGCACCCGCTATGGCGATCGCAACGGTGGCTACACTCGCATTCTCCGCACGATTAAACGTCGTGGTGATAATGCTGAGATGGCCATCATCGAACTAACCTAACCACCTCGCTACTCCTCCTATCCATAGCCATGGCATCGCTAGCAGAGCAACTTAAAGCCGACACGGTGGGATGGACTAAGCCCCAACGGGTTGCTTTGGTCATCCAATATATCGGCACGCGCTTCCATGGTTGGCAACGACAGCCCCAGCAACGGACTGTTCAAGGAGAGATTGAGGCTGTCATTGAGATGGTCTTAGGTTACTTCGTTACCCTACACGGAGCTGGTCGTACTGATGCTGGTGTTCATGCCGCTGCTCAGGTTGCCCATTTTGATGCCCCGACAACCATTCCAGCCCATCGTTGGGCTAGCATCCTAAATCACCGCCTCTCGGCAGATATTGTGATTCGGGCATCAGCCCAAGTGTCTAATACCTGGCACGCTCAGTTTTCAGCTCAGTGGCGGCGGTATCGCTACAGCCTATACACAGATCCCTGTCCAAACTTGTTTGTGCAGCCCTATACCTGGCACTATTATTATGAGCCGCTAGATGTAGAACGGCTGCAAGCGGCTCTGGCCCCTTTGGTGGGGCACCACGATCTCACAGCCTTTCATCGAGCCGGTTCCGGTCGGGGACACTCCCGGGTCGAGGTGCAGGCAGCAGATTGCTATCGTCAGGAATCGTTTATCCATGTAGAGTTGCAAGCTAGCGGTTTTTTGTATGGCATGGTTCGACTCATCATGGGACTTCTGGTAGATGTTGGTTGTGGCAGTCTCACGGTCGATGCATTTACTCAAATCTGGCAACGACAGCAACGAGAACGGGTAAAGTACTCTGCTCCAGCTCATGGTCTATGTTTACTACGAGTGGGCTACCCAGAGTTTCCCTTTGCCTCCCATCTGTGGTTTGATACACAACCACGATTCTGTTTTGCCGCCACTACCGATTTAGTTGCCGTCTAAATTCTTAGTCCTGTCTTAAGCTCTTTATAGCTGTTTTTTAGTCCATTAGAACCATGACGAAAACGTACACGCCACCCCAAGAATCTATCGAGCGGCAGTGGTATATCGTAGATGCCGCTGACCAGCGCTTAGGCCGCCTAGCCAGCGAAATAGCCAAAGTGCTACGCGGTAAGCATAAGGCAACCTTTACACCCAATGTAGATACCGGTGACTTCGTCGTCGTCGTCAATGCTGAAAAAGTTACCGTGACTGGTAAAAAGCGCCATGAAAAATTTTACCGTCGGCACTCAGGGCGCCCCGGCGGCATGAAATCCGAGACCTTTGCTCAGCTGCAAACTCGAATTCCAGAGCGCATTATCGAGCAGGCTGTCAAAGGCATGCTGCCTAAAAATGCCCTAGGCCGTAAGCTGTTTACTAAGTTGAAGGTCTACGCTGGTCCCGACCATCCCCACCAAGCGCAAGGACCCCAGCCCCTAACCATCACAACCATTCCAGGAGGTAGTCAATAATGCAAGCAACTGACCAATCTAATCGAGCCATTTATTGGGGGACAGGCCGTCGTAAGTCGGCGGTTGCTCGGGTGCGCCTGGTGCCAGGGAATGGCCAACTCAGGATTAATGGGCGGTCAGGGCAAGATTACTTGCAGGGAAACCCATTTTATCTGTCAACAACGAAGGCACCTCTGGAAACCTTGGGCTTAGAAAATGACTATGACGTGCTGGTCAATGTCAGGGGGGGAGGGCTCAATGGTCAAGCTGATGCGATTCGCTTAGGAGTCGCTAGAGCCCTGTGTGAATTGGATCCGGATAATCGCAAACCCCTGAAGATTGAGGGCTATCTGACCCGGGATCCCCGCAGCAAGGAGCGTCGTAAGTATGGCCTGAAGAAAGCTCGTAAAGCACCTCAGTATTCCAAGCGTTAATCTTACTCGCTATATACTGGCAGTTGATGCTGGTACTGGTAGACACACTATTCGGTGTCACTTTTCTCAAGTAATTCTTGCCCTTGGGGCAGTTATTGGGGGACTCAGGATACAGCTGTGAAGCTGTCCATGGCAGATAAGGTATCGCTAAAAAGTTCGCTAGGATTCTCTATAGAACTACGGGCGAACAATAGCAGCAGCTGTCATGACACCTAAGAGGACATTTGAAAACTCGGCTGAAAGCCCTGCAGGGTAAGCGTTTTAGAGCGTATGGCTCTGTTGGCCAGACTCCAGTCTGGAGCAAGGTTGCAGGGTACTTTCCAAATATCCTCTAAGGCAGGTGCCCAACAGGTAGCTTGTGAGTATGGAACGTTAGTTCAGCCTGCCTGTAGTTATCTGGCCAACACTATCTTTTTTTGTGGATTTGAGGTCCAAGCTAATGCCAAAGTCTGATATTCACCCAACTTGGTATCCAGACGCCAAAGTTTATTGTGACGGGAAACTGGTCATGACCGTAGGGTCTACTAAACCAGAACTCCATGTTGATGTCTGGTCTGGAAATCATCCTTTTTACACTGGTACCCAGAAAATCATTGATACTGAGGGCCGGGTTGAGCGCTTCCTGCGGAAATACGGTATGGCCGATACCACTCCAAAGCAGGAGAATTCTGGTCAGTAATCCTGATCTACAACATGTCCTTTCTGAGGGATGTACAGCCTATCTCCTGGGGTTAAGGGGTTAATGGCCATCCTTGCCCCGCAAGCGTTGTTTCTGCTGCAGAGTACTAGCAACGGTATCTAGCCTAGATTCCCAGTTGCCTAGTTTGCTGCAGTGGCATACCAACTTGCATCGTTGTCTACTAGGATAGGTTTACTAGGAGGCTTTCGGACTCAGAATCTGGAGTCAGATTTGATACGGGATGGGACCTTAATCGACCCAGACTGTCTTCAAAGTCATCTGATAAAGCTACATTTTGTCTTGAAAACTAGCTCATGGCTGAAGCGTATCTCCTCGAAAAACTTAAATCGGTTGAACAGACGTTTCAGGAATTAACTCGGCGCCTGGCAGATCCAGATGTGGCCCAGGATCCCGATGAATTTCAGCGCATTGCGAAGGCACGCTCGTCTTTGGAAGATACGGTCAACACCTTCAGCCAATGGAAGCAAGTTCAAGATGAGCTGGCGGGCGCTCAAGAAATTCACCGGGAGTCTAACGGCGACTCGGAATTGCGGCAGATGGCAGCCATGGAGATTAGCACCCTGGAGGAAACTACAGCACAGCTGGAAAATCGCTTGAAGATTTTGCTGTTACCGAAAGATCCCAACGATGATAAGAACATCATGTTGGAGATCCGTGCCGGAACCGGCGGAGACGAAGCTAGCATTTGGGCTGGGGATCTCGTGCGCATGTATTCCCGCTATGCTGAGTCTCAGGGATGGCAGGTGAAGCTTGTCAGCGAATCCCTGGCAGATATGGGCGGCTTCAAAGAGGCCATCCTGGAGATTCGCGGCGACCAAGTTTACAGCAAGCTCAAATTTGAGGCCGGTGTCCACCGCGTGCAGCGGGTCCCGGTCACAGAAGCAGGCGGGCGGGTTCATACTTCGACGGCGACAGTGGCTGTCATGCCTGAGGTCGATGATGTGGAGATCAAGATCGACCCCAAGGATATTGAGGTGTCCACTGCTCGTTCAGGGGGAGCCGGTGGCCAGAATGTCAATAAGGTAGAGACTGCTGTCGATTTGTTCCATAAGCCTACAGGGATTCGCATCTTCTGTACCGAGGAGCGATCGCAACTGCAAAACCGAGAGCGAGCCATGCAGATTCTGCGGGCTAAGCTTTATGAAATGAAGTTGCGGGAACAGCAGGAAGCTGTTACGTCGATGCGTCGCTCTCAGGTCGGCACCGGCGCTCGCTCGGAAAAGATTCGCACCTATAATTACAAGGATAATCGGGTCACAGACCATCGCCTGAATCAGAACTTTACCCTAGCTGCGGTGCTGGAAGGGGGATTGGAGGAGATGGTGCAATCCTGTATTGGTCAGGATCAGCAAGAGCGTCTAGAGGAATTAGCGGCCTCTTCAACCGCTTCGGTTTAGGGCTGGGCTAGTCCCAGACGGCCACCGAACCTATCGTAGGCGACCTGCTTGTTCTAGCGAGCTACCGATGGTCAAGTTTCTTCATGTGGCAGACGTACACCTTGGTTTCGATCGCTACGACAGTCGTGAGCGGACCAAGGACTTTTTTCGGGCCTTTCAGGATGTACTACAGCGTTATGCCATCGACGAGCAGGTAGACTTTGTCTTGATTGCCGGGGATCTCTTTGAACATCGGACCTTGCAGCCCGCCATCCTAAATCAAGCTCAGCTTTGCTTACAGGATCTCAAGGCAGCTAACATTCCAGTCTTTGCCATTGAAGGCAACCATGACAACCGTCCCTATGGCATTGTGACTAGCTGGTTGAAGTATTTGTCAGAGTGGCGGTTGCTAACCCTATTGGAGCCGGGTAACGTCGCTGCCGGGGAATCCTTCTATTGTCCTTGGGATGAAGATCGTCGCCGGGGCGGATACATTGATCTAGCCTGTGGTGTGCGGATCTTGGGCTCTAATTGGTATGGAGCCGCCGCCCCTCGTGCCATTGAACAAATTGCTGATGCCATGGCGGAGCTACCCCCTGGGCCTGAGCATACCGTCCTCATGTTCCACCATGGGTTGGCAGGGCAAATTGCCCGCTATGCTGGTGCTTTGCGCTATGACGACCTGTTGCCCCTACGGCAGGCTGGGGTCGATTACCTGGCCCTAGGCCATATCCATAAGCATTACTCGGTGGACGGCTGGGTACACAACCCAGGGTCCTTGGAAGCCAATAACGTCGAAGAGGCCCAGTACGAGCGGGGAGCCTACCTGGTGGAGTTAAACGGCCAAGGAGTCCAGGCGCGGTTGCAGCGGGATTATTATCAACGTCCCATTGCCCGACTACGGCTACTGGCGCGGGGACACGAGAGTCTAAGGGAGCTAGAAGCCGCCGCCCTGAGCCTCCTAGAAGAGGCCATTGAGCTGGGGCAGGTGGATCCGGTTCAGGCACCACTGCTGGAATTTCGCATTGAGGGTCAAGTGGGCTTCGATCGCCTAGAGTTCGATACCCGGGCGCTGCAGCAAGCGTTGCAGCAGCGTAGTAATGCCATCATCTGTCTCCTCAAGTACGAGGTGGAAACGGTAGGTTATGCCTCTCCCCTGGCGGAAGAGGCTAATCGCAGGCAGATAGAGTACGATATCTTCACCGATGTGTTAGCGGGTCACCGGGACTATAAGAAACGAGCGCCTGAATTAGCTCACGGTCTGATGGATTTGAAAGAGCGGCAGCTGCAGGGCCACGCCGAGGAAGCCCTGTATGCCTTTGTGGAGACTCTACTGGAGCCTGGTTCCCAAGCGTCCTCCACCACTCCCGCCGTCACTGAGGAAAAGTAATGCTAGCCGGCGATTACCCCAAGACAAATCCTGAGAGTAAATTGCGCTGCTGCCACAACATCAAAACACCGCTAACGGCGACAAAGGTGAACACGAGCTGCCGAAATCGTTCGCTACTCATTCTCTCTAGCACTCGCTTACCCAGCCAGTTAGCTGGGATGGCCCCTAGCCCAATGACTAGGCCATAAATCAGGAACGGGCCGTTAAAGGCTCCGAGGGCCCCATAGGCAATGATCTTCACCCCATGGAGCATCGCTTTGTTGAGAGATTTGGTAGCGATCATTTTCTCTTTGTCGAGGCCGTAGTTGAGATAGACCGGATTCATAATGGGGCCAGTGCTGCCAATTAGCCCGGAGGCAGCGGCATTGAAAAAGGCAATCGGCAAAAAGTACCAAGCCTGAACCGCGAAGGGAGTTTCTTGCTTGCTCACCCAGTAGTTAAGCACCATCAACAACAGAGCAATGGCAATGACAATTTGCAGCCACTCGACATGGATCTGAGTCAGGGCATAGGACCCGAGGATGGCCCCTGCGATCGCACCAGGAGTGTACCAAAGGGTGACCCGCCAATCGATGTCTCGCCAGAAAAATAAGCTCCGCTGGGTGTTGCCCACCAAAAGCCCTGTCGTAATCACCGGCGCCACTGCCTGGGAGCCAAACAACAGCGTGATTAACGGTATCAACACCAATGGACTACCGCCCCCGGCCAACATACTGAAGAACCAGGCGACGAAACTGGCCAAAGCCAGAACAGCAATTGCCATAACAAGGGGATACCAATTAATATTGCTTAATTTATTTTAAGGCGTCTGATCTGGGCCTAGGGATAACCACGACACTGACCGCAGACATTTCTGGGTCAAGCAGCCCATTGGGTGAGCCCAATCATGCTGCTGCAACTCGTCTAGGCGCCAGCGACGGTTGCGACATGCTCTCCCTTGAGCCAACTGCTATTGGCAGTTCTGTTGGCAAGGTGGTTTAAGATGAAGAGACTTTGTGGATGATCACGACATTGCCCGGATTCTAGGGAACGGCCGTCACTGTCCTCACCCGATGCCATGTCCCAGTCACCTTCCTCTACCCCTACACCAGGTGCTGATCCAACAGCCATTCAGTTATTTAATCGGGGGATAGCGGCCCTGCAGCGGCAAGAGTATACGGTTGCGATCGCAACCTTCACCCAACTCCAGGCCCAGTTTCCTACCCTCACCAGCTATCAGCTCAAGGCTCAAATGGGCCTAGTCAAGGCCTATGCGGCCCAGGGACAGCATCAAGATGCCATTGCCCTGTGCCAGCGCTTACGGCAGAGCCGCCATCCTAAGGTGCAAGCCTGGGCCAAACGGGTATTGCCACAATTGCTAGCAGATGCTGGGACCCGGTCTGGGGCCAGGCAGAGCAATCCCAGCGGATTTACTCCCTTATCCCCCCAGGCGTCTGCTCAGCAGTCAACCTCTACCACTCAAGCGACGGACCTCAGTGGATTTACCCCCCTATCTGCTAACGCTGACATCAAGCAGCCAGGCGAGGGCCATAGGGAGCCTGGCACCGCCGATGGCAGTGACACTCCTCCCAGGGAGAGCGCACCGGAGACCATGGCTACCTCCCAGGAAAATCCTGCCGAAATTCCGCCAGACTCTCTTTTCCACTATCAGCGCCTGAACCAATCCAGCCCCTCGACGCCAGCAACACCGCCTACTGCTGAGACCAGCGCAGCAGCACCGGCATCTCGCTTCCCGCAGCCTGTCCGTCGTCTCTCCCCGCAAGCCCAGGCTGGAGCCCTCAACGCTGTTATCTGGCAGCTAGGGCTGATTCAAGTCGCCACTGCGGTGGTGTGCTTCTGGCTACTCCGATGGCTGGTGCAGGGCAGTCTGCACAGCATTAACTGGGGCATCGTCAAACTCTCGATTCGCTGGCCCATCTATGTCGCCCCCATCCAAGCCTTTTACCAAGATCACAGCCTCTCGATAGCGGTGATTATCGGGGCACTGATCTTGACGTCCCCCTGGGCTATAGATGGCATGCTGCGCTGGCGCTGGGGTCTTCGTTCTCTGCCTCCCCGTGAACTGCGAACCTATAGCCCTAAAGCCTTGCAACTGATCCAACGGGTCTGCCAACAGCGGGGATGGTTGCGGCCAGAACTGCGCCTCTTGCCCACGGATATGCCCATCAGCTTTAGCTACGGCTGGTGGCCTCGCTACACCCGTATCGTGGTCAGCCAAGGATTACTGACCCAACTCTCAGAGGAGGACTTGACCGCCCTGTATGCCTACGAAGTCAGCCATGTATGTCACTGGGACTTACCGATTATCTCTGGCCTCTCCCTACTGTTGCTGTTATTGCATCAGGGATACTGGTCCCTAGCCCTGTGGGGCAATCGTCGGGGGTCATCTAGTCTTCGCTATCTAGCAGCCTGCGGTGCTGCGGCAGCCTATGGCCTCTACTGGCTGCTGCGTAAGGTAGGGTTACCTCTGTCGCAGCTGCGGAGTCGACGATGCGATCGCACCGCCCTCACCCTGACCCAAGATCCAGACAGCCACCAGCGCCTATTGCTATATCTGGCTGAAACCAGTACCACCGCCATCGAGCAGCAAGGATATCTGCCTCCCCTGATGGAAAGCCTTGACCTTCTCATGCCCATCAGCCCAGCCATGATCTTGCACCTCGGCAGCAGTGCCAGACTCCATCCCTGGGCTGACTTATTAACGTGGGACTGTCAAAGTCCCTATCGCCATTGGCTATCCCTCAACCAACCCCAACCTCTTTTGGGGGAACGTATCCAGACAATGCAGCAATGGGCTCAGTACCATGGCATTGCCTACGACGCCACACTTCCCTCACCAAAATCTGCCCAAGCTGGCCAATCTCCGACAGCATGGTCCCAGCTCCTCTGGCAAGGCAGCCCCATTGTGGGCATGATCACAGGCCTTGGGATTGCCATGGGGCTTTGGTTCATCGGCGGCTTAGTCACTCCCCTGGGCTGGCCGTGGCTGAGCTGGCTTTACCAGGATAGTAGCCTCATCAAAGCCGGTCTGTTGTTGGGCCTGGGCATTGGCATCTTGTTGCGGATTAACCGCACATTCCCCGACATCATCCCCAGTCAAGCCCTGCACAGTCCGGCTCTCCCCAGCCTATTACAATCACCTAGCTGCCTTCCCCTCGATAGCCAACCCATCTATTGGCAGGGAACCGTGCTAGGAGCCCCAGGTATTGCCAGCTGGCTAGGGCAAAATTTACTGTTTAAGACCCAGACAGGGTTAATGCATCTCCATGTTTTGTCTACCCTAGGCCCTATTGGTAATCTCCTCATACCGCAGACGCGACCTGGAGATTTCGTCGGCCACACCCTGACCATCAGCGGTTGGTTTCGCCGTGGCGCCACCGCTCGGATCGATTTAGATACTGTGCAAGCCAACAGAAAACGCCAACACATCAGCAATCCCCCCCTCTGGTCTACGTTACTCAGCCTAGTTTTTTGTAGCTGGGGGCTCTTGATACTGTACACAGGTCAATAACATCAACATCAGAGAGAGTCCCGCTCCCTCTGATGTAAAGAAACATTGCACAATTCGATCGCAAATGTTACATTAATTCACAGAGTGCCAGTACACCTAACCGAATCTTGGTTAACTCCAAGAGCTGGTCGTGGTGCCTAACGTAGGCATTAGGTATCCGGTTCTCCTACTCTCAACACAGCAAAAATAGCCAGTCGAATGTAACGGCTGGCTTTTCTAATCACCGATTCCCTAGAAATTCTTGTGGTAGTTAGCTTCACTTTCCGATGGCATGTTACCTTAATGAGTGGCCTAGGACACGAGTTACTCGCCTAAAAGCTGTGGTAAATGCCACGTTTGCAATAGATACCCTAGAAGAACCAGGGCAGATTTTGGCCTGTTGCCAGGGAAGCAATTCGCAGAGATGGTTGATTCCCACGGCTGCAGATTATAGCTGCAGATAATCATCATGGAAGGTAGACATGCTTTCAGTTCTACCCGTTCTACATAGACTTCGTTTGCTGTTTTCTCACAGGGCGAGTTTACCGCTGGAACCTGCCGCCTCTAACATAACTCAAGCTTACTAATTCATACTTAATTTTGATCATTAGACTGCATATTAGCTCGCGTTAGTCAACATATCAGCCCATAAGAATATCCGTAAAAAAGCATCTAAGTGTAGCGGAGAGAGTTAGAGGTATCTTCCATGTCAGTCCGTTTATATGTCGGCAACCTGCCAAAAGAGCTGGAACGTCAAGATTTAGAGGCCGTTTTTGCTGAATGCAGTGAAGATGTTGTCTCTATTAAATTAATCTCAGACCGTAAGACAGGTAAGTGTCGAGGCTTTGGCTTCGTCACCGTCAAAGATGAGTCGAAAGCAGATGAGATTGCAGAGAAGTACAATGGCTACTTACTGCAAGATACTCCTCTGAAAGTAGAGAAAGCTCTACCCCGTAGTAAGAGCAAATCAGACGATGGGAGTGCCGACACCAATAATGGTTCCGGTTCTCGCCGTAATAAGAGTAATAAGGGCAGTAAAAGCGGCCGCCGCGATAGTGGCTCCTCAGGCAGTAGTGCAGCTCAACCTGATCCTCGCTGGGCCGATGAATTGGCTAAGTTAAAGGAACTCTTAGCCACTCAGACGACCTCCTCTTAGGCCATTGAATTCGAGCAGGCTAGAGTGGGGTAGCTTAAATCAGTGGCTGCCAATAGTTAATCAGGCATTCAGTTAACAGTCAGTCAGCGTTAGTTAGTGCTTGATGCCAGGAGTTGAAACCGCTGTTACCAGAACCTCTGTAAGAGGATATTTGGAAAGTGCCCTGCAACCTTGCTCCAGACTGGATTCTGGCCAACAGAGCCATACGCTCTAAAACGCTTACCCTGCAGGGCTTTCAGCCAAGTTTTCAAATGTCCTTTAAGGGGTGGTTAACTTCCGCCGTGGGGTGCCGGCCGCCAATGGCTTGACCGACTCCAAATCATCTCCCCGCATGAGCTACCCCTTTTCCTAGGACATTGAGGGAATTTGGCTGAATGCTAATCCGTTCTACGGCGTCGGCCAGTCAGCTGAGGGCATGGTGAATCCATCGATTAATCGTTAGGTCTAAGGAGTTGACTGGCTCACCATCGCGTAAAGACTTGCTAGCAGCTGGCTAGACGAAGAGAATCGGCGGACCAGGTCCAGATCGGGTTTAACTCACCTGCATAGGGTAAATAACGCCAGACATATGCCTTACTCCCGGTAGTCGTTCCCAGCCTCTTCTAGTCTCCGCTATGCTGGGGGCCTAAACTATACTGACTACCGGGATTCCTTCTACTGCCGCCTTCTTCACGTCACCACTGCAGTCACCACAAATTACTGGTGGGTCATAGCCGCAGATCCCTGATAAATTCGCTTAGCCTGATTTCGTGACAGCCGGGTAAATCCAGGCAAATGGCTAGAGGGAATGTGGTCATCTTCTTCTGCCGCAGATGTTGTCTGGTCAAGCATCTCTAGGGCCTCTTTATACTCAGGCTCAGGATAAATTTTACTGTGGGGTGGCACAAAGGCATGATATTCAGAATCGTAAGCCAACACCGCCCCCGACTGAATGTTATATACCCAAGCATGGATGGAGAGATCGCCCCGATGGAGGCGGGAATGAATCACTGGATAGGTGCGGAGGTTCTCAATCTGAGTTAACACATTTTCCTGCACCAGTACGTCTAAGCGTCCTGTCTTATCCAGCTGAGCGTAGTGCTCATCTACCAACCGTCGAGTTGCTTCTGTATGGCGCAGCCAGCTATACACCAATGGCATTTTTTCCTCTAGTTCTCCCAGTTGCAATAAACCTTTCATGGCTCCGCAACTGGTGTGCCCGCAGACAATAACTTGCTTGATATTGAGGGCTGCAATGGCATACTCGATAGTCGCCCCTTCCCCGCCATTGGTGGCTTCATAGGGAGGAATGATATTCCCCGCGTTGCGAATTACAAACAAATCCCCAATATCAGCCTGAGTGATGATACTGGGATCTACCCGGGAATCAGAGCAACTAATAAACAGAACCCGCGGATGCTGACCCTTCGCCAGTTCAGCCAGTAAAGCCTTGTGGCTAGGGACATAGGTGCTCTGAAACTTTCGTAATCCACTCAGGAGCTTTTCCATAGCCTCTTCTCTTTATTTAACTTGCCTACTTACCGTATCGACAAACCCTGCCCCTGTGCCAAGGTTCTGGTAAATTATCATGGCCCTTAGTAGTAGGTTGACAACAACCTCCCAACATAGAAATCGGGAGCTTTCCTCAAAGCCCCCGACTACAGCAGGTTCAGCCCAAACCTTAGGGCTTTCCCTGTTAACTTCAGATCCAGACTTAGACGAGACTGATACCCATCCCAGTCCTATCGAGGCCTGACGCTAAGGCTAAACTACACAGTAGCAGTAGACTTAGTCTTGGCCTCCAGCTCACCCTTGGCATACTTAGTGGCGTAATGGTCCACAGTCTCTTGCTTAATCTTGCTGGCATTACCAGCAGTCCAAAATGCTTCGTAGCGCTCGGCACAGACCTGCTTCATGTACTTCATTGCAGGCTTCATGAAGTGGCGAGGATCGAAATTGGCAGGATCCTTAGCTGCCGCCTCACGAATTGCAGCGGTGATAGCTAGGCGGTTATCGGTGTCAATATTGACCTTGCGCACACCACTCTTAATGCCCTTTTGGATTTCCTCAATGGGCACTCCATAAGTCTCAGGAATCTGACCACCGTACTGGTTAATCATGTCCAACCATTCCTGAGGCACCGAGGAAGAACCGTGCATGACCAAGTGAGTGTTCGGCAATCGACCGTGAATTTCCTCAATACGGCTAATGGCTAGGATCTCACCTGTGGGCTTACGAGTGAATTTATAAGCTCCGTGGCTAGTCCCAATGGCCACAGCTAGAGCATCTACCTGAGTAGCTTCCACAAACTGCACGGCTTCATCGGGATCCGTTAGCAGCTGCTCTTTACTCAGGGTGCCTTCAAACCCGTGACCGTCTTCCTTGTCCCCCTTACCAGTCTCCAAGGACCCCAGGCAACCTAGTTCGCCCTCAACACTAACGCCGATAGAGTGGGCTACCTTCACCACTTCAGCGGTGACATTGACGTTGTACTCGAAGCTAGCCGGCGACTTAGCATCCTCTTGTAGGGAGCCGTCCATCATGACACTGGTAAAGCCATTCCGCATGGCGGAGTAGCAAGTGGCCGGAGAATTACCGTGGTCTTGGTGCAACACCACCGGAATGTGGGGGAAGGTTTCGGTTGCAGCCACCACCAGATGGCGCAAGAAGTTCTCACCAGCATATTTCCGAGCACCGCGAGACGCCTGTAGAATCACCGGGCTGTCGGTCTCATCCGCAGCCGTCATGATAGCCAGGATCTGCTCGAGGTTGTTCACGTTATAAGCTGGAATGCCGTAACCATGCTCAGCAGCATGATCCAGCAACAGTCTCATTGGGACAAGCGCCATAAGTATCCTCCTAGTGTTTTCTCGCCGCTTGGCTTGTTACACAGCAATAGGTAACTCTACCTATCAATATTAAGGTAACTTTGATTTATAACGAAATTTTTCGATAAGCTGAAACTACTCTAAAGGATATCAGCCTGCCGACAAAATTGCTTTAGCCGTTTGGGAGCCCATGACAATTCCCTAATCTGCAGCGATAGAGTCTGCTCTCTATCCTGCTTGCGATCGCACCTAAGCCTGTGACCACAAGTAGCTCCAGCAGCATCGACCTACAGTGGCAAAGGCAGCAATATTCTCTGTGCAATATTCTCTGTAAATATGGGTCGCCTGGGATTCGAACCCAGGACCAATCGGTTAAAAGCCGAGTGCTCTACCGCTGAGCTAGCGACCCGAAACGGGCAGTTCGCATTCCTGAACACGATTACTCAATCTAGCACACAAGCACAAAACATTGCGAGTCGATTCGTGCTTCTCCATGCTTCTCTAAGGCCAGACTAGATAATAGCGCCGTAGGCAGGAGCCAGACCTGATGAACTGGCGCAGCAGATCTCCGCGGTCTTTTCGGTGAGCTTGGTTTGCATCGATCCCGATTGAGACAAATTTACCGGCTGATCCGGAGATCCTGTCTTTGGTTGGGCATTCTATAGAGTAAGCACATCTTCGGGTCGTATTTCCTGTTCCGTATACAGATAGCCTATCCATACCGTCTGCCAATGAACTCATCCGATCGGTCCCAAATCGCTCTGGAGCGATTATTAGCGAGGGTTCCCCCCCGTGTTGCTGCCAGCTTTGCCCCAGAACAACTCGAGGCGATTCAAAAAGCGTTAGAGCCCCGTCCCTGGCAGCGCCATCCTGTTGACATTCGCCTGTCTATCCCTTTGCTCTGGCGACGATTTTATTTGGTGCTGATCGCCGGAGAAGAGCAGCGATCGCAAGAGCGACGGTCTAAAGACCGCACATTAAATCCCCTATGGACCCCAGCCAACCTAATCATTGTCAGCATCATTACTGGCACTGGCGTTTTAGCCATGATAGCCCTGGTCACCCTCGGCGGCATGGAACTACCTCGATGGCAACGCACCGTTTTCCCTACAGACGTTCCGTTTAAGGAAGATCGGCAGAGTTGTGAAGAGAGTGGTCGAGTGTGGCGGGATGGAGAATGTATTGATTTTGAGCACGATCCAACCTTTTAATCCAGTTAATCCAGTGCCGTTGACGCTAGCTCTTGAGGGCTAGCGTTTTTCGTTTCGTAAACTAGCCTCTATGGTCCGACCTGACGGGGTGATTCACTAATTTTTTACAGAACATTACGGTAGCTTGAATTGATTGACGAACCAGGCCGTAGACTTTAAGGAACATCTCCATAATCAGCCTACAACGTCATGTTCCCAGTTCATCGTCCGCGACGCCTTCGCAGCCATCCTCAGCTCCGCCGTATGGTGCGGGAGCATGTCGTCACTACCGGCGACTTAATCTATCCCCTGTTTGCGGTGCCTGGCTCAGGGGTAGCGCAGGAAGTTAAGTCCATGCCAGGGGTGTTTCAGTTATCGGTAGATAAGCTCGTCGAAGAAGCCAAAGAAGTCTATGAGCTGGGCATTCCAGCAATTATTCTATTTGGCATCCCCGATACCAAAGATGAAGAGGCCACTGGGGCCTGGCATGACTGTGGCATTGTACAAAAGGCCACTACGGCCGTTAAAGCAGCCGTTCCCGATCTGATCGTGGCGGTGGATACCTGCCTGTGTGAATATACGTCCCATGGCCATTGTGGCTATTTGGAAGTCGGGGATCTGGCTGGGCGCGTGTTGAACGATCCCACCCTAGAGTTGCTGAAGAAAACAGCCGTCTCTCAAGCGAAAGCGGGGGCGGATATCATTGCGCCCTCAGGCATGATGGATGGCTTTGTGCAGGCAATTCGTTCCGGATTAGACGACGCTGGCTTTAAGCAACTGCCAATTCTCTCCTACGCCGCCAAGTATGCCTCTGCCTATTACGGACCATTCCGGGATGCCGCCGAGTCTGCCCCCCAGTTTGGCGATCGCCGCACCTATCAGATGGATCCGGCCAATGGCACCGAGGCCCTGAAGGAGATTGAGCTAGATATCGCGGAAGGGGCCGACATGCTGATGGTGAAACCGGCCCTGGCCTACATGGATATTATCTGGCGCGTTAAAGAGGCGACTAATCTACCGGTGGCAGCCTATAACGTCTCCGGAGAATACTCCATGATCAAGGCTGCTGCCTTAAACGGCTGGGTCGATGAGCAAAAAGTAGTGATGGAAACCATGCACGGCTTCAAGCGAGCGGGGGCTGATCTGATTCTGACCTACCACGCCAAGGACATTGCCCGCTGGTCAGAGGCTGATTAACCTACAATCCGGGTTTATGGCGAAGAGGAGACGTTGAATGACGTCCCCTCTTTTGGCATTTGGCCTGGCGCGCATCTAGCGAGTAGGCCGATGTTGGCCTAGACAGTCGCCACTGCCTCAGGGCCAGGCAGTTGAGTCAGCACCAGATCGTTGTAGTCGAAGTCACTCCAGTCTTCGAATCCCCAGCTGTTGCCACTGTGGTCCCAGCGTCCCTGGCTTTGCAGGCTGTCTGCAAGGGTCACCAGCTTGTTGCTGTTCCCCCGTGTCAGCATGGCGGGAGCCAGATACTGGCCATTGAGGGTATCAAGATCCAGTTCGAAGATCTCCGAGGCGCCATCGTCGACTCCCCATTGCACATCTAACAGACGTTCCCGCACCGCATCGTCGTAGCCAGCCTGACCTGGCAGCACGGTTTGGCCATTGACCTCAATGCCGCCTTGGCTATCGGTGAGATAGAAGCTGAGCAGATTGTCGCTGGCAGATTCTCGGGTCAGTTCAAAGCTGAGGCTAGATTGGCCGGTGATATCGATTAGGGTATCCAGAGGCGCTTGGGGCTGCACAGGGGACTCTACCAACAGCTGATTGGCAGGCAGCACTGCTGGCTGGTTGGAGACGGCTGCCCCACCACGGCCTTGACTCACCGGTAGTGACGAGTTGATCAGATCGAGGTTATCGATCAGCAGGGCTGAGTTCACTGAGGTATCGCCGACATCGGCCACGCCAATGGCCACGTTGTAGACACCAGTCTGAGTAAACTCATAGGTGAAGGCATCGTACCCGGTCTGATTAGCGTAGTCAGCTCCGCCGAAGCTGACGACATCGCTGCCGGTATCGGCGAGTTCACCACCAAACTGGGAATCGATGACAACGAAGCCAAAATCGTTGAAAGAGGGGCTAGGGGTGGCTTCGTTGGTCAGGAAGCTCCAATCGAAGCTGAGGGTATCGCCGGCATCGGCTTGGAAGGAGAACACTTCAATGGCTGAGCCCTCTTGGACATCACCATTGCCCATGGCATCCAGCGCCCCAGCCTGTAACCCCAAGAAAGATTCTAGGGCGGCTTCTGGAGCAGCTCCATCGGCGGTGGTCACGAGGGCTTGATATTGTCCCTCGGTGGGATTGGCCCCAAAGCTGTTAGTAACCACCGAGGTATCGCCGAGGCTGCGCCAACCGGTGAGGTTACCGACTTCAAAGCCCCAGTTGTTCAGGGACTGACTGTCTAGCAGGGCAAAATTATCCACCAGGAGACCGGAGTTGACGGATGAATCGCCTTCGTCGACGACGCCGAGGCCGATGTCGTAGGTGCCATCCTGGGCAAAGATGTAGTTGAAGGTGCCGTAGCCAGTTTGGTTACTGAAGCCACTGCCGCCGAAGCTGACGAAGTCGGCTTGGGTATCGGCCAGTTCGCCGCTGAAGGCATCGCTGATGGTGAAGAAGCCGAAGTCGTTAAAGGAGCTAGGAGTTAGTTCGTTGGTGAGGAAGTTCCAGTCGAAGCTGAGCAGGTCACCCGCCTGGACGGTGATGGCAGCCAGCTTCAGGGCAGACCCGGTGGTGACATTGCCATTGCCGAACACATCTAGGCTGCCGGGATTTAATCCCAGAAAACTTTCCAGGCTGGCCTCATCGACAGAGCCACTGCCATTGGTGAGCAAGGCCTGGTAGGTGCCATCGGTAGGACCCACTCCGATGGTGTCGGTCTCGATGGTGGTCGCGCCCAGGGTGGACCAGCCGGTAAAGTCGCCGAATTCGAAGCTGAGGTTGTCACTGGGGGTAGTGCCAGGATTCAGGGCGTTGAAGGCATTGAGCCGGCCGCCAGTTACGGTTTTGCCGGTTAAAGCCGCCACCGGATCGACGCCGTCGAGGATGGCTTGTTTGACCTCCTGGAAGGAGAGGCTGGGATCTTGACTGAGCACCTGGGCGGCTACTCCGGCTACATGGGGCGTGGCCATGGAGGTGCCGCTGAAGCTGGCATAGCCACCAGGAATGGTGCTTAAGATGTCGACCCCGGGGGCAGCCAGATCCACAGAGGTGGCGCCGTAGTTGGAAAAGCTACCGAGTTGATCGGTGTGGTCGGTGGCGGCGACGGCAATGATATTGTCCAGGTCGTAGTTGGAGGGATAGTGGGGAATTAGGTCATTGTTATCGCCAATGCCGTCGAGGCCACCATTGCCGGCGGCGGCGATGAAGAGCTGATCGGCAGCTCCGGCGGCTGCGATCGCATCGTAGATGGCCTGGCTAGGGGAACTACCGCCCCAGCTGTTGTTGGTCAGATCGGCCCCCATTAGGGTGGCGTATTCGATGGCCTGGGTGATGGCGAAGGTGGTGGTGGTACCGGCGGCATCGAAGATTTTTAGGGCCATCAACTGGGCATCAGGAGCGACCCCGGCAACGCCGATGCCATTATTGGTTTCGGCAGCAATGGTGCCGGCCACATGGGTGCCATGGCTATTGTCATCTATGGGATCAGAATCATTGTTGATGAAGTCATAGCCGTAGACATCATCGACATAGCCATTGCCATCGTCATCGAGGCCATTACCGGCGATCTCCCCGGCGTTGATCCACATGTTGTCGTTGAGATCGGGGTGGGTATAGTCAATGCCACTATCAATGACGCCGACCACCACAGTGTTGCCAGTGCTCTGCTGCCAGGCCTCGGGGGCATCGATATCGACATCGGGGATGCCACCGGTTTGACCGGTGTTATGCAGGCCCCACTGGTCTGACAGGTCGGGATCATTGGGCAGCGGTGGTGTGGTTGGCGTATTTGTCGGTCCCCCTTGCAGGGTATAGATGGCGTTGGGTTCGATGTACTCCACCAGAGGGTGATCCTGGTAGGCGGCGATGGCTTCTGCTGTGGTCATGCCATCGATCTGCCACAGTTGCAGCGCATCGCCAGAGGCGGTGGCTAAGACCGAAGCCTGTAAGCCGTTCTGAAGTTGGTCAGCACCGGCCAGGCTAGCGCCTGACTTAAACTTGATGATGACTTCACCGGCTTTGATTGGGTTAGACGAGCGGGCGGAGAAATTCATGGTTAGCTCCTTGATTTAGACAGGTTGGGGGGAGCCTGTCAGCAGATGCCATCCCTGATTCCATCACGTCTCTGGCCAGCCTGGGATAGTTAATCCTGCCGTTTTCCGGCCTAGACTGCGTATGGGGCTTTATGGAGAACACACCGCATCTGCTGGGGTTAGTCGAGGGCTCCAACCTTGCGGTCATCGATGAGTACGTCTCACGACGCTGCACCTATGCACTTGATTGACGGACACAAATCTCATGGCTGGCGGCTAGAAGCCGCACCTATTGCGTTTGTCAGGTAGCTGAGGACATCGAGAATCGCTCCCATGCCTAGACTAGGGAGCTACCCGACCGCAACCGTCCTAAGCATAGGCACGGTTGCTATGTACAGACACTAGTACAGAAAGGCAGAAGGAAAAGGGCAGAAGGCAGAAGGCTTCAATTCAAAATTCAAAATTCAAAATTCAAAATTTATTGCTACCTTGCCGATGCGATGCGATCCACAACGGCTGATCGACCATCCCTTCCGCAGGGTCCAGGGCGGTAGTTCGACTGCGTTGCTCCTGCGGAGCCGCTTTGCGAACACCACAAGCGGTTCGCCCTGGTCGTAGGAGTCCGAGGGGAACGAGATCCCCTCGGGCGAGCACCCCGAGCTACCCAATTAAGCGTAGTCTTATCAAGGTCTACTACTCACACCGATGCGACGCGATCCACAACGGCTGATCGACGCAGGCCGACTTTTGTATAGCAGCGGTTTACTCAAAGAGAAGCCACTTCGCCCCGCCTTAACGTTTTGTCTTGCCCGCTTCATGGGCTCACCATTGAGTCTAGAGCCGTTCCGCCAGATAAGCCCGAAACCCAGCCATTTTGCCATTGTCGTTCCAGCGCTCCCCAAAACGCTTGAGGGTCTCAATCAGATGGGGCTCTCCGTCCTGGAGGGCAGGGTCAAAACCCAGCAGCTCTCTTTGGGGAGTCAGGCTGCTCCAATCCTCGACCTCGGGTTGCCACCACAAGACTCGACAGATGCGATGGTACCAGAGGCCTTCTTCATAGGCTTCACAGTCCAGAATTTCGACCAGGTGAGTGAGTCTGCCGTTTTGGATCAGGGCCACCTGATCTGCCGCTTCAAGTTGATTCGCCTTATCGGTATGAAACCCCAGAGGAAAGACCGTGACGTAGTTATGGTCAACAGTGTGCGGCATGTCTCGGATGCGATCGCGCGTGTAGGCCCACCCACTGGGGTCATGGATGACCTTGACCCACTTCAGCTTTGAGAGGTCGATATGACTCATGTCCATAACTCAGTAAGGGGCTGTCAGGCCGGGCAGGAAGCAAGGGCAGAGCCATTACCTGGTTGATGCTCGACTAAGTATCTGCAGGCGATTCAGCGGCGGTCTCAGGGGCAGCCTCGGCGGGGGTGGCGTCGGTTGTTGTCTTCTCGGCGGAGTCAGCCGCAGGGGCTGCGGGTTGGGGGGTTGCCCGGGAAGGCTTGGGACCGCGCATCAGGGCTGGGTTAACTGGCGGTTTAGGCGTATCTCGTTCACCGCGGTTGCGATCGCGTTTGCCTTTGCCCTTACCCGTCCCCGCTGCTTCTGTTGCCGGGGGTCTTGCTGATCTCGGGACGCTGGAGACGATTCGGCGCTCTCTGCTTGTTTGGCTCGCTCAGAGCGCTTAATGGGACGGTCGACCATGGCTAACCCTTGCTAAACACCTAGCTGATCCTAGCGTGAAGCAGTCGCCAGGCAGTGGCTACCCCACTATTGGCTGGATACGGCAGCCGACTCAATGCCCGAAGCTCAGCCCGAGTGAATAAGTCGCTGGGGCTCAGAAATAGGACTAAACATGCAGAGAGCTATCCCCATGCAGAGCCCCATGCAAAGCCCTAACCTTGGCTGCGGTTTGGCTCAATGCCAGACTAAACACAACTTCTTGCCTATTGCCGCTATGGATACCGCCAGCCAATACTGGCATCTCATTCGGCTGACTGGGGCTGGCGATGGCCATAGCCACATGGTGCCTCAGGTCAAGACCTGGCTGCAGCCATGGTTAGCCGATGATATTAAGGATGCCGAGACCACTCTGCAGCAGCGGCTGATCACGATCTGGCAGGCCAATCACGGCCAAGCCGACCTGGCCCAGCTGAGTCTGCGCTGCTTTATCAGTCATCAGATTCGCGATGTCTGCCTGCAATTGGCCCAGCGCTTCGGCCCTACCCATGGCTTTAGCGCCCGGGATTTATTTCCCCTGGTATTAGACGATGACGGCCAGCTGCAGCCCAACCACCGCCCCTTCACCCTGGAGATTCTAGACACCTACGACCCGACCCAGGCCAATCTCGGCGCCTGGGCCCGGCGGCTCACCCAGCACCATCGCGATCTGAATCAGGCCTTGCTGGAGCAGGGCCTCTATCGGGCCAGCGATTGGGCTATCCTCAACGACACCTCTGTCAAGCAGCTGCAGCGGATTCTGCAGGACTACCACCACTGCAGTGATCACGAAATCAGCCGGGCCAGCCGGTTACTGCAGCAGTATCACCAGGTGTATCGTCGCGATCGCATCCGCAACCGCCAGGGAAGTGCCAACACTCGCTGTCAGCCCCCCAGCCGGGAACAGTTGCAGCGCATTGAGCCGGCCATGGCGCCGAGATCATTGCTACACCGGCTCAAGACCCTGGCCAGCCAGCTGCGGGCCTATCGCATTCACGTCCGCAGTGGTCACCCCATTCCCTATAGCGATGCCGCCGTCGACTGGACCCAGGTAGCCGACCCTAGGCAGTCCTGCCCCAATGATGACGATCAAGCTGCCTTCTTGGCCGCCTATCGCCAGGCCCTGGAGCAAGACCTGGACGCCGCCATTGCCGACAGCATTACCACCGCCATCACCCAGCTACGGCAGCGCCGCCCGCCCAAAGATGACCCCTATGTCGAGGGCCTGTATTTATTCCACTGCCAGGGGATGGCCATGGGGCAACTGGCTCCCCGGCTGGGCCTCAGTGGTCAGGTGCAGGTGAATCGGCTGCTGCAGCTGAAACGCCTGCGGGCCGAGGTGCGTCATCGCCTGATTCCTAGCCTCTGCCAAACCGTCTACCAAGCGGCCCAACCCTATGTGTCTGCCGCCCAGCTCCAGCAGCTGAACCAGACCCTGGAGCAGCTATTGACCCAGGAGGTGGATCAGCTCCTGGACGAGGCCCGATCGGAAGCGCAAATTCCTAAAGATCGCACGGCTCAGAGTCTGTTTGCCCGTCGTCTCTGCCACGTAATTCATCGCTTTCTGTCGTCCCCTGAGACAGCCCTTGAATGAGTCGTTCTTCCCACACCGTCACCATGATGATTTCTATGAGCACTCCCGTGTCGCCCCAGGATTTTGACATTGCCCCTTGGCGCCCTAACACTGTGACCCTGCCAGAGACAGCAGTGCAGTGGGCCCTGCAGACATGTCAACCGATCCCAGATCCGGCCCAACAATGGCAGATATTTCTACAAGCGCTGGCGCTACAGGGGTTTCAGCAGTGGTTAGCTGCTGGCACCTTAGAGTTGCCCCTGAGTGATGCTGGCCAACAGCAGCTGGAGGCAGGAATGACGACTTATCAGGTGGAGGGGTTCCGCCTCTGCCTGGTGGCCCAGGGTAGCCTCAGCGATGACCGGGTGACCCTGCCAGCAGCCAGCCTAGCGGCGACCAACGCCCATGCCCATTTCTGGGTTTTGCTGGAGGTGCAGGAAGAGGTCAACCAGGTGACGGTGCTGGGCAGTCTGCGTTGCGATCGCATCACCGCGGCCCAACCCCTGCGGCCCAACGCCGAGGGCAGCTACACCGTGCCCATCGCCGCCTTCGACACCGCCCCCGAAGAGTTATTGCTGTACCTGAGCTGTTTGGACCCGGCCCAGTTGGCCGCCCCCAGCCTGGTTCGTCCCGCCGCCGAGGATATTCACCCCGGCGCCACCGACCGGCCCATCAATGTGGGCCGCTGGCTACAAGACCAGCTAGACGCCATGGCCGCCAGTCTGGCCTGGACCCTGCTGCCGCCCCTGGTGCCCACCACCGCTGGCCTGCGCAGCCCCAGCGAAACCTTGACGGCGATGCTGGAGGAGCTGGAACCGACCCTGCCGGTGCCGGAGACGGCCGAGGGGCCTACACCGGATTTGCAGCGCTTTGGCTTGCCCTTTCGGCTCTATGCCCTCACCTGGACCCTGTTTGAATCGGCAACCCCGGAATGGTCTCTCCTGTTGCTCCTGGGTCCGGTCGACGGCCGTCAGCTGCCTGCCGGGATCCGGCTGATGCTGCAGGATCAGCACACCATCCTGGTGGATCAGACCCTGAGCACCGACGCCGACGCCACCTATCTCTACGGCCAGGTCATCGGCACCTGGGAGGAAGAGTTCATGGCCACGGTGCAGTTACCCAGTGGCTCTACCCTCACCTTCCCCCCCTTTGTGTTTAACCCTGCCCCCTAGAGGCCGCCATGATCTATCGACTCACCGTTCACAAGATTGACCACAGCTGCCTGTTCGAACTGACTTGGGGCCAAAGCCAGCGGCTGACCGCCAGCCTGCCCTATCCCCCGGCCTTGACCACCCTCTACGGCGCCTGGCAGCGGGCCTATGTGACCTACTACCAACAAGGACTGCGGGGCCGGCCCGGGGCCGTGGGGCAGGTCTCGGCGATGGCCAAGCTGGACTGGCACAGCCAGGTGGTGCAGGCAGAAGCCCGCCTCCTCTCGGAGTTCCATCGCTGGCTGCGCCACGAGGCCCTCTTCGATCTGCGGGCCGAGTTAATGCGGCGGTCGCCGTCCGCAGCCGGTACTGCCGAGACGCGAGAACTATTTCTAGCCTGTTCTCCCCTGGAGCTGGCTCGTCTGCCCTGGGAGACCTGGGAAGTGGGGGCCGATCTGGGCCAACCGGGTCAGATTCAAATCGTGCGCTCCCCCGCCACCATCCGTTCGCCCACCGCTGATCAGCAGCCGATACGCCGGGGCAAACCTCGGGTGCTAGCCATCTTAGGCGATGAGACGGGGCTCGACTTCGCCGGCGATCGCACCGCCCTCAAGGCCCAAAAGCAGCAGCTAGAGGTGCACTATCTGGGCTGGCAACCCCAAGAAGATGCGACCGCCCTGAAGCAGCGCATCTGCCAGACCCTGGCCGACTCCCGAGGCTGGGATGTGTTGTTATTTGCCGGCCACAGCAACGAGGAGCAGCTGCTGGCCGGGCAGATCGCCATTGCCCCCCATACGTTTATCTCGGTCAAGGAACTGGCCCCCTATCTGCAGCAGGCCCAACGGCGGGGGTTGCGGTTTGCCCTGTTTAATTCCTGCAATGGCCTGGATATCGCCAATGGCTTGATCAGCCTGGGCCTGAGCCAGGTGGCGATCATGCGGGAGCCGATCCATAACCAGGTGGCCCACAGCTTTCTGCTGCAGTTTCTGCAGCGGCTAGCCAACCACGAGGACGCCCAGGCGGCTCTGATGGGGGCCTGTCAGGATCTAAAGCTGGAAAAACAACTCACCTATCCCTCGGCCTATTTGGTCCCTTCCCTGTTTCGCCACCCCGATTCGCGGCCCTACCGGATCCCGCAGCGGGGCTGGTGGCGGCGCTGGCGACCCCGCCGCCGAGAAATGCTGGGGGTTGCGGCCCTGGCTCTGATCTCCCTGTTGCCGCCGGTGCAAGACTGGTTAATGAATCAACGGGTGCGATCGCAAGCCATCTATCGCCAGCTCACCGGTCAGATCGCGCCCCAGTCCAGTCCTCCCATCATGCTGGTGCAGATCGACGACCGCACCCTGCAGGAATGGCGCATCGCCGAACCCCTGCCCATCGACCGCACCCTGCTGGCAGCGATCGTCACCCAGCTCAACCAACTGCAGGCACCGGTGGTGGGGATTGACTACCTGCTGGATCGGCCCCTGGCCGCAGATGCCCAGTTGCGACGCGCCCTCACCCAGGGAATTATCCAGGGAGACCGCTGGTTTGTGTTTGGGGCCAAGCGCAACCATCGGGGGGAGTGGCTGACGGTGCATGCCGATGTGGCCTCGCTGAACTGGAGCCTGGAGGGCGACATCTGGGTGCCCTGGTGGCACATTCGCCCCCGGGGCTGGTCGGATCGGCCCCGGCCCTTTAGCTACCAACTGGCCATGGCCTACCACCTCAGCCAAACCCCAGCCGGCCCCGTACCCGACCTGGCCAGCCGGCAATCCCTCCAGACCTTGATTCAGGACCACTGGCAGGCCACCCAGCAGCGGCCCCCCTTATCACCGCGATCCCGTTTACACCCCATCACCAATGGCTCTTACTGGCTCTATCAACGCTGGTTGCAGCCCCTGTTAGATTTCTCCATGCCGCCCCGGCAGGTGTATACCGCCGTGCCCGCCTGGCAACTGCTGCAGGCCCCCGAGCAGGTAATGGCTACCCTGGGACTCGACTCCTTGGCCGATCGGGTGGTGATCGTGGCCGCCGGGGGCTACGACGAGGCCGGCTCTGCCGCCGGTGGTGGGGACAACTGGCCGCCGCCGCCGGCGATGGCTTACTGGCGGGATTCTGCGACCACCGGCCTCACGGGGGGCGAGGCCCATGCCTACATGGCCCATCACTTCTTGACCGGCCACCTGGTGGTGCCCCTACCCGATCTCTGGTTGGTGTTGGTGGCCGCCTTGGTGGGCAAGGCCCTGACGATGGCCGCTGCCCGCTGGCCCGACCCCCTGCGCTGGCGGTTGATCTTAGGCCTGGCCACGGCCGGCTATGGTCTGCTGACCCTGCAGCTCTACATCGGCGGCGCCCTACTGCCTACCGTGGCTGCTGCCCGCGGCAACGGTGTGGTTCTATCTCTGGCCCTATTGGAGGATTCACCATGACAAGGCTTAATCGATATCTGCTGACCCTGGCGGCCCTGCTGGGGATGACCATCGGCAGTGGCGGCCTGGCCCTGGCTGGCCAAGCTCAAGAGCTGGTCTCACCCACGGGCTGGCGAGAGATCTTCCGCTTCCTGCGGGAGGAGGCCGAGGACCGCCGGAATGGCCGCAATGGTGGCCCCAGGCCGGTGGGACTCTGCCTCCTCACCCCTGGCGCTGAGGAAGTGGTCTGGCATCGCACACCGCGCTTGCTCTGGCAGGGAGACTACACGGTAGGGGTGCGACGGACCGGCCAGGATCAGGTGCAGTGGCCAGAGAGCACTACCTCCCTGCCGGCAGGAATACACGCCGCCGACTATGGGGTCACCCCATTACCCTCAGGCCAATATGACTGGGTCCTCTACATCAACGCACAGGATACGGCAAACCCCACCCTGTGGTACCCCTTTACGGTGATGGCCACCGGGGAACAACGCGATCGCATCACCACTCACTTGGCCGTCTTGCAAGCCCGGTTGACCCACGAGGGGGCCAGTGTGGAGGCCATTGCCCAGGCCCGGGCCGACTACTTCCTGGACCATGACCTACCCGCCGATGCCCTGCAGGAGGTGTTCGCCGTCAGCAACCCCTCCGAGGAGCTGCTGGCGATGCAAGAGACCCTGGTACAGGAATATGCGGTAACGGATAATAAGGCAGGTCCAGCGGCGTCAGCCCCATGGGGAGCATGTAGGATGGGCATTGCCAAAACTAAGCCGGGCATCTTGGCCAAAGCCTTTGAGGCAATGCCCATCAGCAACTCTGGTAATAGATTGGGAGGTTTTATGATGAAACCGACTTCATCTCCAGGTCTTCGAGTTCTGCACTCAAGGGGCAGACGTGGTATGGCTCCAGGCTGAGCAAAAATTCAACCCGCGACATCCCAGCTAACTCTGCGGCCCGCCCAGAAGACAACCGCCCCCAGTTCGTACAGTTTGACCGCTGCCAGCACGGGCAGTTCGCGGGCGAATCCTGCAGCGTCGGTCTTTTC